>NZ_JBRREH010000134.1:0-7403 GCF_056760175.1 Stenotrophomonas sp. STEN021
GTGTAGCCGCGGGGGCCCCCGCTATGGTGTAATGGGGGCGCCGCTCCCCTTCTCTCACTCCTCACTTTTTAGGGGTGTGGGGGCTGCCGCCGCTCCTACAAGACCGAAGCTGCCCGCCATCTGCAGCAACGCCGTTGCAGCATCCCGGGGCGATAATGGGCACCTGCCCATTGTCGCCGAGGACCCCATGCGCCCATCCCTGCTGACCGCTCTGCTGCTGGCCTGTGCGCCGTTTGCCGCCAATGCCTCCTGCATCGACGGCGCGGTCTTCCTCGACAGTAACGGCAATGGCCGGCAGGACGCAGGCGAAAAGCCGCTGGCCGGCATCCGGGTTTCCGATGGCGAGCACATCGTCAGCACCGGCAGGGATGGTCGTTACCAGCTGCCGGGCTCCAGCCAGCCCAACATCTTCCTCATCAAGCCTGCCGGTTATAGCGCAGCCAAACGTGCCGACGGACTGCCGGACATCTGGCGACCACAGGTAGGCGAGGGCGAGGCGCCGTGCCGCCCATTCGCATTGAAGCAGGAAAAGAACGTACCCGGCAGCTTTCAGGCACTGCTGCTGGCCGACAGCCAGACCAGCTCGGCGCTGGACGTAGGTTACTTCGAGCGCGACATCATCGAACCGCTGCGCGGCAAGCATCAGGCACGCCTGGGCATGACCCTGGGCGACATCACCAATGACGACCCCAGCCTCTATCCTGCACTGACCAAGGCAGTGACCTCGCTGGGCGTGCCGTGGCTGCACGTGCCTGGCAACCACGACATGGACCTGGACGCCAGCAGTGATGCTGATTCGCTGGCCAGCTTCCATCGTCAGCTCGGCCCGGACACCTATGCCTGGGAAGAGGCTTCGATGGTGTTCATCGGCATGGACGACATCATTGCCCAGCCCGGACAGAAGCCGGCCTATGTCGGCGGCCTGCGCGAGGATCAGTTCGCCTTCCTTGAGGCTTACCTGCCGACCATCGCGAAAGACAAGCTGGTGGTACTCGGCTTCCATATCCCGTTGTTTGACCACGTCTATCGCGCTGCCGACCGTGCCCGTTTGTTCAAGCTGTTGGAGCAGGTACAACACCCGCTGATCGTCAGCGGCCACACCCATAACCAGAGCCAGGTGTTCTGGGGAGCCGAGCAGGGGTGGAACGGTGCCAGGCCGTTGCACGAGTACAACGTCGGTGCTGCCTGCGGTGCGTTCTGGTCGGGGGTGAAGGATGCGCAAGGCATTCCCGATACCACCATGGCCGATGGCACGCCCAATGGCTATGGCCTGCTCAATGTGCGTCCGCAAGGCCAATACAGCGTGGAATATCGCGTGGCCCGTGCGCCGGCGGATCAGCAGATTGCCTTGCATGCGCCCAAGGTGCTGCGGCAGGGTGCGTATCCGGCCTGGGGGATCTACGCCAATGTGTTCATGGGCTTTGAGGGCTTGCCGGTGGAATTTCGCGTCGATGGCGGCGAGTGGCAGCCGATGAAGCAGGTCAGGCAGGCTGATCCGCGCTTGTTGGTGGAGAACATCGCCGACGATCTGGCCGATACCCTGCGTGGCTACGACCGCACGCCGGAAGCGGTGCCTTCCAGCCATTTGTGGCGTGCTGCATTGCCGACCAAGCTGGCCGAAGGTGAGCATGCGGTGGAGGTGCGTACCACATTGAATGGGGTGGAGTACCGTAGCCAGGCCAAGTACCGGTTGCAGGCCGCACAGCCCTGACAACAGGTGCTGTTGTGGGAGCGGTGTGAGCCGCGAAGCAGGCAGTGCTTCGTGGCCAGGACTTTCCGCGATCTGAAAATCCAGGAACTTCGCGGTTTACACCGCTCCCACAAAAGAAAAGAGGCCTCCCTGTTTCCAGGGAGGCCTCCTTGTATCAAGGCGAAGCGATCTCAGGCTTCGGGTTTGGCGTCGCGCAGCTCGCGGCGCAGGATCTTGCCGACGTTGGTCTTGGGCAGCTCCTTGCGGAACTCGACGATGCGCGGGTGCTTGTAGCCGGTCAGGTTGGCGCGCGCGAATTCCTTCACCTGCTCCTCGGTGAGGCTGGGGTCCTTCTTGACGATGACCACCTTCACCACTTCGCCCGACTTCTCGTTGGGTGCACCAACGGCAGCCACTTCCAGAATGCCCGGCATCATGGCCAGCACGTCTTCGATTTCATTCGGGTAGACGTTGAAGCCGGACACCAGAATCATGTCCTTCTTGCGGTCGACGATATAGAAGAAGCCGTTCTCGTCCATGCGCGCCATGTCGCCGGTATGCAGCCAGCCGTCGGCATCCATGACCTTGTCGGTTTCGTCCTGGCGGTGCCAATAGCCCTTCATCACCTGCGGGCCGCGGATGCACAGTTCGCCGACTTCGCCCGTCGATACCATCTGCCCATCGTCGGTCTTGACGCAGGCTTCGGTGGACGGGATCGGCAAGCCGATCGCACCGTTGTATTCCTTCAGGTCCAGCGGGTTGATGCAGGCCGCCGGCGAGGTTTCGGTCAGGCCATAGGCCTCTACCAGTGTGACGCCGGTGACCTTCTTCCACTTGTCGGCCACGGCGCGCTGCACCGCCATGCCGCCGCCGAGGGCGAACTTCAGATTGGAGAAGTCGACCTCGTCAAAGCCATCGGTGTTGAGCAGGCCATTGAACAGCGTGTTGACACCGGTGATTGCGGTGAAGCGGTTGTTCTTGAGCTCCTTGACGAAGCCTTTCATGTCACGTGGGTTGGTGATCAGATAGTTCAGGCCGCCCAGCTTCATGAAGACTAGGCCGTTCGCCGTCAAGGCGAAGATGTGGTACAGCGGCAATGCGGTGATGATCACTTCTTCGCCCGGCTTGACGCCCGAGGCGCCGATCCAGGCCGAGGCCTGCTGCATGTTGGCGATCAGGTTGCGGTGGGTCAGCATCGCGCCCTTGGCCACGCCGGTGGTGCCACCGGTGTACTGCAGGAAGGCGATGTCGTCGTGGTCCACCTCGACCACCGGCATGCTGTGGCGCTTGCCCAGCTTCAGCGCGTCGTTGAAGCGGATGGCGTTGGGCAGGTCATAGTCCGGCACCATCTTCTTTACGTACTTCAGTACGAAATTGACGATTGCGCCCTTGGGGAAGCCCAGCATGTCGCCCAGGCCGGTGGTGATGACCTGCTTGACCGGCGTTTCGGCGATGACCTGCTGTACCGTGTCGCCGAAGTTGTCGACGACCAACAGCACGCTGACACCGGCATCGACCAGCTGGTGCTTGAGCTCGCGCGCGGTGTACAGCGGGTTGACGTTCACCACGGTCAGGCCAGCGCGCAGGATGCCGAAGATGGCGATCGGATACTGCAGGCAGTTGGGCATCATGATCGCAACGCGGTCGCCTTTCTTCAGCTGCAGTTCTCCCAGCAGGTAGGCAGCAAACTGGGTGACCAGAACGTCGGCTTCGCCATAGGTCAGGACCTTGCCGAAGTTGGAGTAGGCCGGGCGATCAGGGAACTTGGCAACCGAGGCATTGAAGACATCGGCGACGGAGTGGAATTCGTTGACGTCGATTTCAGCCGGCACACCAGCCGGGTAGCTCTGCAGCCAAGGACGTTCTTGCGTCATCTTCCCCTCCAGGAAATGGAATGATCTAGTGGTCAGGCCCGATCATCGGGCACCGGCGTTATTGTTGCCAGCATACCGTTCCGAATTGAAAAGGCGAAGGGATAGATGATGCGATCAGTCTTCAACTGCATGCTTTGTGCGGTGATCATGCTTTTGCTGGCCGCGTGCGGCCGCGAACCACCAGAGCAGCGGCTGCGCGATAGTTTTGCTGCGATGCAAAAAAGCGTGGAGGCAGGCAAGCCAAGCGGCTTCATGGATGGCGTGGCCGAAGACTTCGTTGGCAACGAGGGCTTGGATCGCGCCGGCATGGAACGCTTGCTGCGCGGGCAGTTGCTGCTCAATGCCAAGGTGGGTGTGCAGACCGGGCCGTTGCGGGTGGAGATGGGCGAGGGCGGTACTGCGACGGTGCGCTTCACCGTGCTGCTGACGGGCGGCAACCAGGGGCTGCTGCCCGAGCGTGGGCAGATGCAGGAAGTGGTGACTGGTTGGCGCGAGCAGGATGGGGAGTGGCAGGTGTATAGCGCGGATTGGGGGCCGGTGGGCGGGGAAGGTTGACCTGCTGGGTTTGCTGGAGGGTTGAAGGCTTTGAAGTGCTGGAGCGTAAAGGCACCCCTCCCCAACCCTCCCCTTGGCTGCGCCAAAGGGAGGGGGCAGAGCAGCCTCGCTTGTCTCCCTCCCTTTGGCGTAGCCAAGGGGAGGGTTGGGGAGGGGTGCTCTTGCTTCTCGCCGCAAAAATGCAACAAAAAAAAGAACGCCCCAAAAGGGGCGTTCTTCCAACAAATCAATCAGCCCAGCAGATCAGGCCGCCTTCTTCGCCGCCAACTGCCGCAACACGTACTGCAGCAAGCCGCCATTGCGGAAGTACTCCACTTCCTTCGGGGTCAGCAATAGCACCTTGGCGGTAAAGCTCTTGCGGCTGCCATCGGCCTTGGTCGCAGTAACCGTTGCACTCTTGGCCTTGCCATCGTCCAACCCGGTCACATCGAACACTTCCGAGCCATCCAGGCCCAAGGTCTGTGCGTTCTCGCCGTCATGGAACTGCAGCGGCAGCACGCCCATGCCGACCAGGTTGGAGCGGTGGATGCGCTCGAAGCTCTCGGCGATGACCGCCTTGACGCCCAGCAGGTTGGTGCCCTTGGCCGCCCAGTCGCGCGAGGAGCCGGTGCCGTACTCTTTGCCGGCCAGCACCACCAGCGGCACGCCATCGGCCTTGTACTTCATTGCCGCGTCGTAGATCGCCAGCTTCTCGCCGGTGTTGCTGCCCGGGGCGTAGTACAGCGTGTTGCCGCCTTCTTCGCCGCCGAACATCAGGTTCTTGATGCGGATGTTGGCGAAGGTGCCGCGCACCATCACATCATCATTGCCGCGGCGGCTGCCGTAACTGTTGAAGTCGGCCGGCTGCACGCCACGTGACTGCAGGAAGCGACCAGCCGGCGAATCCTTCTTGATGTTGCCGGCCGGGGAGATGTGGTCGGTGGTGATGGAGTCACCAAACAGCCCCATCACCCGCGCGCCATGCACATCGCTGATGCTGCCGACCTGCATGGTCATGCCGTCGAAGTAGGGCGGGTTCTTGATGTAGGTCGAATCGCCATTCCATTCGTAGGCCTGGCCTTCTGGGGATTCGATCTGTGCCCAGCGGGTGTCACCCTTGAACACGTCGGCGTAGTTCTGCTTGAACATCTCCGGGCCGACGGTGGCGGCGATGGTGTCGCCGATTTCCTTGTTGCTCGGCCAGATGTCGCGCAGGTAGACGTCCTGGCCGTCGCTGCCCTTGCCCAGCGGCTCCTTGCTCAAGTCGATGCGCACGGTGCCGGCGATGGCGTAGGCGACCACCAGCGGCGGCGAGGCCAGGTAGTTGGCCTTCACTTCCGGGTGCACGCGGCCTTCGAAGTTGCGGTTGCCCGAAAGCACCGAGGCCACTACCAGGTCGCCGGCGGCAATGCCGGCGCTGACTTCGGTGGGCAGCGGGCCGGAATTGCCGATGCAGGTGGTGCAGCCGTAGCCGACAACGAAGAAGCCGAGCTTCTCCAGGTCAGGCAGGACGCCGGCCTTTTCCAGGTAGTCGGTGACCACACGCGAGCCCGGTCCAAGCGAGGTCTTGACCCACGGCTTGGCCTTGAGCCCCAGCCGCGCCGCATTGCGCGCGAGCAGGCCCGCACCCAGCATCACCGCCGGGTTGGAGGTGTTGGTGCATGAAGTGATGGCGGCAATGACGACCGCACCATCCTTCAGGCGCATGGGTTGCTCGTTGATCACGATGTCGGCATGGCCCTTGGCCAGTTGCTCATTGCCCACCGCAGCACCGCCGCCTTCGTTGATGAAGTCGGATACGTCGCCATTGCGTTGCTCGCGGTGGCTGGTCAGGCCCTTCAGTGCTTCGCTGAAGTTGCTGTGCACGTCTTCCAGCAGTACGCGGTCCTGCGGGCGCTTGGGGCCGGCCATCGACGGCTTGACCTCGGCCATGTCCAGTTCCAGCGTAGCGCTGTACTGCGCATGCGGGCTGTTGGCGTCGTGCCACAGGCCCTGGGCCTTTGCATAGGCTTCGACCAGATTGATCTGCGCATCGCTGCGGCCGGACAGGCGCAGGTAGTTCAGCGACTCTGCATCGATCGGGAAGATGCCGCAGGTGGCGCCGTACTCCGGGGCCATGTTGGCGATGGTGGCGCGGTCGGCCAGCGGCAGGTGCTGCAGGCCCTCGCCATAGAACTCGACGAACTTGCCGACCACGCCGAGCTTGCGCAGCATCTGGGTGACGGTCAGTACCAGATCGGTGGCGGTGGTGCCTTCAGGCAGCTTGCCGGTCAACTTGAAGCCGACCACCTGCGGGATCAGCATCGACGAAGGCTGGCCCAGCATCGCCGCCTCGGCCTCGATGCCACCCACGCCCCAGCCGAGCACGCCGATGCCATTGATCATGGTGGTGTGCGAGTCCGTGCCGAACACGGTGTCCGGGAAGGCCCAGTTGGCGCCGTCGATCTGCCGTTCCATCACCACGCGGGCGAGGTTTTCCAGGTTCACCTGGTGGACGATGCCGGTGTTTGGCGGCACCACCTTGAAGTTCTCGAAGGCCTTCTGGCCCCAGCGCAGGAAGCTGTAGCGTTCCTGGTTGCGCTCGAACTCGATCCTGCCGTTGAGGTCCAGCGCGTCCGGGCGGCCGAATACGTCGACCTGCACAGAGTGGTCGATGACCAGTTCGGAGGGAATCAGCGGATTGATCTGCTCGGCCTTGCCGCCCAGCTTGGTTACCGCATCGCGCATCGCGGCCAGGTCGACGACGCAGGGTACGCCGGTGAAATCCTGCAGCACTACGCGCGCCGGCATGAAGGCTATTTCGGTGTCGGGCTCAGCCTTGGGGTTCCAGCGGGCGACGGCTTCGATGTGGTCCGGGCCGACGGTCTGGCCGCCGTCCTCGTGCCGGAGCAGGTTCTCCAGCAGGATCTTCATCGAATAGGGGAGGTGGGAGATGTCGAACTTCTGGCCGAGCTTGGGAAGGCTGCAGTAGGTGTACTGCTGGCCGCCAACCTCCAGTTGGCTTCGGGTGGAGAATGTATCGCTCATATAGCTGACTCCTCTTGATGCAGATGGCTTGCGGCGGCGCCTGTGCGCTGCGCGGGCTTTTCAGAGCCATGGGCCCTGTCAGGTGAATGCCAGTCCGAGTATGGACGAAGCACCGGCCTGCGGGCGCATGGTGGCTGGCCCCAGTTTAGGCAACGGCTTGTTGCGCGCATGTAACGGTGGCGGGCGGCAGGTAGTGGGGGGGGCGGGAGGGCGGCGCCGGGCGGGGGGGGTGTTGGGGGGGCACAACGAACCGCGGTGGTTGGGGTGGGGGGTGCAGA
>NZ_JBRREH010000135.1:0-7392 GCF_056760175.1 Stenotrophomonas sp. STEN021
CGTACTAAAAACCTCCTCCCCCCCCCCGTGGGGGCCCCCCCCGGGGGGCGGTCGGTTTCTTCACCCCCCCAACACCCCCCCCCCCCCCCCCGGTTTTACCCAACCCCCTTCCCCAAACTCCCCGTGACCTGATGCGTGCCGACTTCTACCTGATCGCCAAGCCGCGCTTTCTCACCGAGCCACTGAAGCTGGTGTGCGAACTCGCGCGCAAGGCCAACGATGGCGGTCTGTACACGTTGGTTCTGGCGCGCGACCAGGCCCAGGCCGAGGAACTGGACGAGCTGCTGTGGTCGTTCGACCCTGACGCCTACATCCCGCACCAGATCATCGGTGAGGACGTGGACGAGGAAGAAGCCATCGTGCTGATCGCCACGCCGGGTGCCGACGCACCGGAGCGTCCGCTGGTGATCAACCTGCGTGACGAGCCCTACCTGGGCGCCTGCGACCGTGTGCTGGAAGTGGTGCCGGCCGATCCGGCCGCGCGTGAGCCGCTGCGTGAGCGCTGGCGCCAGTACAAAGCCGCCAACTACACGCTCAACAAATACGACATGTAATGCGAAACCGGGGTGGGGGTGGGGGGGTTTGGGGGGGCAAACGCGCCGGCGCCCCGGGGTGGGGGGGGGGGGGGGGGGATTAAATTTTGGGGGGCCCCGCGCCCCCCCACCGCCCCCCCCGCCCCCCCCACAACACCTTCTCTACTCCCCCCCCGGGGGGGGGGGGGGGGGGTGCCCCCCACAACCCCCCTCCCCCCCACCCGGGTTTCGCTCGTTTCCAGCTCCTAATTACTGGTTCCTGCCCCATGACCCAACTCGCCTCCAGCTACGACCCCAAATCCTTTGAAACCGCGCTCTATGAGTCGTGGGAGAAGGCCGGCCTGTTCAAGCCGTCCGGCAAGGGCGAGCCCTACACCATCCTGCTGCCGCCGCCGAACGTGACCGGCACCCTGCACATGGGCCATGCCTTCCAGCAGACGCTGATGGATGCATTGATCCGCTACCACCGCATGCGTGGCTACGACACGCTGTGGCAGGTGGGTACCGACCACGCCGGCATCGCCACCGAAATGGTGGTCAGCCGCAACCTGGCGCTGGAAGGCAAGGGTGAAACCCGCGACTCGCTGGGCCGCGATGGCTTCATCGACAAGGTGTGGGAGTGGAAGGCACATTCGGGCAACGTGATCGAAGGCCAGATGCGCCGCCTCGGCACATCCGCCGACTGGTCACGCAGCACCTTCACCATGGACCCGGGCCCGAGCGAGGCGGTGATCGAGTCCTTCCTCCGCTGGCACGAACAGGGCCTGATCTACCGTGGCCAGCGCCTGGTCAACTGGGACCCGGTGCTGAAGACCGCCATTTCCGACCTGGAAGTGGAGAGCGTGGAAGAAGACGGCTTTATGTGGTCGATCGCCTACGCGCTCAACGACGGTGCCAGCTATGAGCACGTCGAAGTAGATGCCGACGGCAACGAAATCCTGCGCGAGACCCGCAATTACCTGGTCGTCGCCACCACCCGTCCGGAAACCCTGCTGGGCGACACTGCAGTGATGGTGCACCCGGAAGACAGCCGCTACGCGCACCTGATCGGCAAGAGCGTGACCTTGCCGCTGACCGGCCGCAGCGTGCCGGTGATCGGCGACGACTACGTCGACAAGGCCTTCGGTACCGGCGTGGTCAAGGTGACCCCGGCACATGACTTCAACGACTACCAGGTCGGCGTGCGTCACAGCCTGCCGATGATCAACCTGTTCACCACCACCGCCACGCTCAACGAAAACGCCCCGCAGCAGTACCAGGGGCTGGACCGTTATGCAGCGCGCAAGGTGATCCTGGCCGAGCTGGAAGACCTTGGCATCCTGGTCGAGACCAAGGCGCACAAGCTGCAGGTGCCGCGTGGCGACCGTACCGGCCAGGTGATCGAGCCCTATCTGACCGACCAGTGGTTCGTGAAGATGGACGGGCTGGCCAAGCGCGGCCTGGAGCTTGTGGAGAACGGCTCCATCAAGTTCGTGCCGGGCAACTGGATCAACACCTATCGCCATTGGATGGAGAACATCCAGGATTGGTGCATCAGCCGCCAGCTGTGGTGGGGCCACCGCATTCCGGCGTGGTTCGACGAAGCCGGCAACTGCTACGTGGGCCGCAACGAAGCCGACGCCCGCGCCAAGGCCGGGCTGGGCAACGAGGTGGTGCTGACCCAGGACAGCGACGTGCTGGAGACCTGGTTCTCCTCGCAGCTGTGGCCGTTCTCCACCCTGGGCTGGCCGAACGAAGCGGCGATGGCCGAGCGCGGCTTTGAGCGCTACCTGCCGTCGAACGTGCTGATCACCGGCTTCGACATCATCTTCTTCTGGGTGGCGCGCATGATCATGGCCACCGACAGCTTTACCGGCCAGATCCCGTTCAAGGACGTCTACATCACCGGCCTGATCCGCGACGGCCAGGGCCAGAAGATGTCCAAGTCCAAGGGCAATGTGCTCGATCCGCTGGACATCATCGACGGCATCAGCATCGACGACCTGGTTGCCAAGCGCACCCACGGCCTGATGCAGCCGAAGATGGCCGAGAAGATCGAGAAGGCCACGCGCAAGGAATTCCCGGACGGCATCATCGCCCACGGCGCGGACGCGCTGCGCTTCACCATCGCCGCGCTGGCCACCCACGGCCGCGACATCAAGTTCGACATGAGCCGCGCCGAGGGCTACAAGAACTTCTGCAACAAGCTGTGGAACGCCAGCCGCTTCACCCTGATGAACACCGAGGGCGCGAGCTTCACTGGCGTGCCGCAGCCGCGCACCGATGCCGAGCGCTGGATCCTTGCACGCCTGGCCAAGGTTTCGGCTGAAGCACAGCAGCACTACGCCGACTACCGCTTCGACCTGTTGTCGCAGGCGCTGTACGAATTCGTCTGGAACGAATTCTGCGATTGGTTCCTGGAACTGACCAAGCCGGCCTTGAGCGGCGACAACGCCGAGGATGCCGCCAGCACCCGCCACACCCTGCTGTACGTTCTGGAAGCAGTGCTGCGCCTGCTGCACCCGCTGACCCCGTTCGTCACCGAGCAGCTGTGGAAGCAGGTAGCGCCGCGTCTTGGCATCAGCGCCGAGTCGTTGTCGCTACAGGCCTATCCGACCGCGGAGGAATTTGCCGGCGACTACGCGCAGGCCGAAGTCGACGTGGAATGGTTCAAGACCATGGTCAGCGCCTTGCGCCGTGTGCGCAGCGAGTTGAACGTGCCGCCGTCCAAGCAGGTGCGTTTGCTGCTGCAGGGTGGCCAGGCTGCCGATCGCAGCCGCCTCGACCGCTTTGCCTCGCAGCTGCGCTTCCTGCTAAAGCTCGAAAGCATCGATTGGTTGGCTACTGATGCGGTGACGCCACCGGCTGCAGCTGCCATTGTCGGCGAGCTGAAGCTGCTGGTGCCGTTGGAAGGGTTGGTTGATCTGGATGCCGAGCGTGCGCGTTTGGACAAGGAAATCGCCCGCGTTTCTTCGGAGAAAGAGAAGAGCGAGGTCAAGCTGTCCAAGTTCACCGACAAAGTGCCGGCGGCGGTGGTTGAGCAGGAGCGTGTGCGTCTGGTCGATTGGAACAGCCAGCTGGCCGGCCTGCAGGAGCAGCGCGCGAAGCTTTGAGGCTTGCTGATTGTTATTGTGGAGAACGCCGCCTTCGGGCGGCGTTTTCTTTTGTGCGGATTGGAGAGCTAAAGACCAAGAGCTGAAAGCCAAGAACGAAGAGCCCCCTCATCCGCCCTCCGGGCACCTTCTCCCGCGCGCGGGAGAAGGGACTGCAAAGTGCCATGCACTTCTGCGGGTTGGCTGAGTTCCTTGGGCTCACGCGCGCGGTGTCGATTGCTCAGGGAGCCTGCTGTCCAAGTAAATCTGTGCAATCCAATCCCTTCTCCCGCGCGCGGGAGAGGGGACTGCAAAGTGCCATGCACTTCTGCCGGTTGGCTGAGTTCCTTGGGCTCACGCGCGCGGTGTCGATTGCTCAGGGAGCCTGCTGCCCAAGTAAATCTTTGCAATCCCTTCTCCCGCGCGCGGGAGAAGGTGCCCGGAGGGCGGATGAGGGGGCTTTTGGGCTTTTGGGCTTTTGGGCTTTTGGGCTTTTGGGCTTTTGGGCTTTTGGGCTTTTGGGTTTTTGGGCTTTGGGGCTTTCACCTTCCCGCAACACTCCACCAAACCCGGCTACCCTGCCCCAGCACCCCAACGACCGAACCCAATGTCCCTCGGCATCTTCTGCGCCGTCCTGTTCGCCGCCCTGCTCCACGCCAGCTGGAACGCAATCGTCAAACTGGGCGGCGACAAGCTGCTGACCACGATTCTGGTCACCGGTTGGGCTGCCGTCCTGTCCGCCATCGCCCTGCCCTGGCTGCCAGCCCCCGCCGCAGCAAGCCTGCCCTGGCTCGCCGCATCAGCCATTCTTCAAACCGGCTACTACGTGCTGGTCGCCCGCGCCTATCACCGCGCCGACATGAGCCTGTCCTACCCATTGATGCGCGGCTGCGCGCCCTTGCTGGTCGCCATCGCCGGCACCTGGCTGTTCGACGAGCACTTGTCTGCCAGCGCGTGGAGCGGTATCGCCCTGATCAGTGCCGGCATCCTGTGCATGGCCGGCAGCAGCAGCATCAGCAACCTCCGCCTGCCGCTGTGCATCGCGCTGGTCATCGCCACCTACACGCTGGTCGACGCACAGGGCGCACGCCTGTCCGGCAATGCCTTGAGCTACACGCTGTGGCTGTTCCTGCTGTCCGGCTTGCCGCTGCCGATCTGGGCCTTGTTCGCCCGCCGCCGGCAGCTGGGCAGCTATCTACGCGGCAACTGGCAGCGCGGACTGGTCGGCGGTATCGGCACCACCGCGTCGTATGCGATCGCGCTGTGGGCGATGACCATCGCGCCGGTCGCGGTGATCGCCGCACTGCGCGAGACCTCGATCCTGTTCGCGCTGCTGATCTCGGCACTGCTGTTGAAAGAACACATCAGCCGCAAGCGCCTGCTCGCGGCGGCACTGATCGTCGCCGGCGTGGTGCTGCTGCGGCTGGCATAGCCAACGCCGCGCTCAGAGCGGCGGCATCACGCTGATGTCGTCGTCCACCAGTTCCATCGCCATCACCAGCGCATCTTCGCGCCCGCTGGCAGTCGGGTAGTAACGCGGACGGCGGCCGATCTCATTGAAGCCCTCGCTGTGGTACAGCGCGATGGCCGAAGTATTGGATGGCCGCACTTCCAGAAACACCCGCAATGCGCCGCGCTGCCGCGCAACCCGCACCAACTCGCGTAGCAGGCGCCGGCCGTAGCCGCGCGATTGGCATAGCGGGTCAACACAGACATTGAGCACATGCGCCTCTTCGACGGCAATGCTGAGCACGGCGTAGCCAGCGATACCGTCATCCTGCACCAGTACCCGGCACGGGTAGTCAGCACGCAGGCAATCCTGGAAGATGCCGCGCGTCCACGGGAACGGATAGGCGCGCAACTCCACTTCCATCACCGCATCCAGGTCCCCTTCATGCATGGGGCGCAGGACCAACCCCAGCGCGGTCATTGCCGTGATTTCCGCCGCAAGCTGCGCAGCTGCGGCCACAGGGCTCGCTTGGCGGCCGGATTGGCGCGCAGCTCGGCCAATGGCCAGCTGTCCATCAGTGCGCGGGTTTCCGGCTCATTGGGATTGCAGCCGGAGGCACGCAACAAGGCGATCTGCAGGCGGTCGGGCATCCCCAAGCCGCCGCTGCGACGAACACTACCCGCTGCGCCGGCAGCGGATACCGGCGCGGGTGCAGTGCTCGGTGCCTGCGGTGCCTTTGCGGCCACTTCACGCGGCGGGGCAACAGCAACCGGCTTGGTCACCGTGCTCTGCGGCGGTGCCGCCCGCTCCACCGCTACCGTAGCGGTATCAAAGGCTGGCGCAGCAACGACTGGCGGCGCATCCAGCGCGCCGCCTTCCAGATAAACGGTGTAGCCCATCGCCTGCAGCCATGCCTGCTGCTCGGGGGTCCACACCGGCTCGGGCGAGAAACCGATCACTGCACCTTGCCGGCCGGCTGCCGCCAGCGCTGCAACAGCCACATCACCGGGCCGGACAGCGCATAGATCACGCCGACCACCAACAAGGTCCGCGCCGGGTCCAAGACCACGATTGAAATGACGATAGGCACCAACGCCAGCACCACGAACGGCACGCGCTCCGAACGCGGGCCCTTTTCATTGCCGCCCTTGAAGCTCCAGAAGCGAATCCGGCTGACCATCAGCAGGCCGGCGACGATGGTCACGCCCAAGGCCACGTAGCGCAGTTCCTCTCCGCTCCAGCCCAGCGTGCCGTCGGCGAAGGCCCAGACGAAGGACATCATCAAACCGGCGGCGGCCGGGCTGGCCAGGCCAACGAACCAGCGCTTGTCGACGGTGCCGACCTGGGTATTGAAACGGGCAAGGCGCAGCGCCGCGCAGGCCGCATACAGGAAGGCCGCTGACCAGCCAACCCGGCCCAGCACGTCGCCATCGAACTTCAGAGAGGACAGGGCCCAGTGGTACATCACCAGTGCCGGCGCCATGCCGAAACTGACCAGATCGGCCAGCGAGTCGTATTGCACGCCGAATTCGCTGCTGGTTCCGGTCAAGCGCGCAACCCGGCCATCCAACCCATCCATGACCGCAGCCACGAATACAGCGACGCTGGCGTTGACGAACTGCCCGTTGGAGGCGGCAATGATCGCATAGAACCCGGCAAACAGCCCGGCGGTGGTAAACAGGTTCGGGAGCAGGTAGATGCTGCGCGAACGCGGTGGTGGTCTCAATTCGTCCATACCCGCCAGTTTAATCGACTTGCCAGCCGCGTCACCGGGTGCTGCAATCGCTGCCTGCCCTGTTCCGGTGCCTGGAGTTGCCATGCTCACCCTGCCACGCCTCTGCTGCCTGCTCCTGCTCGGCACCGCTGCCACCGCCAGCGCGGCCAATCTGTACAAGTGGAAGGACGCCAATGGCGTCACCCAGTATTCCGAGCGACCGCCGGCCGGCAAGCAGTTCGAAACCCGTCGCATCACCGCCAGCGGTGCTTCTGTCGCCGAGCCAGAGGTTTCAGCCGAAGCCGGCGAATCCGAGCAGTGCCTGGGTGCACGCAGGAATCTGCAATTGCTGAACGGCAATGGTCCAGTCAGTCAGGGCGTTGGTGCCGATGGCAAGCCGGGCGCTCCGCTGGATGACGCCCAGCGCGCGGCACAGAAGCAGCTGGCCGAGGCGGCAGCTGCGGTCTATTGCAAGCCTGCGCCGAAGGACTGAGCTGGTAACTGACAGGCAAAACCGGGGTGGGGGGTGGGGGGGGGGGGGGGGTTGGTTGCCGAGGGCGAGCGGCGGGGGTGCGGGCGGAGCTGTGGTGGGTGGGGGTGGGACGGCGGGGCGGCGGGGGCGGT
>NZ_JBRREH010000136.1:0-6495 GCF_056760175.1 Stenotrophomonas sp. STEN021
CGGCAGGTGCTTTACCGGGAAAGCCTCAGCCGAGCATGGCTCGGCACTACGCTTCTGCCCCAGCCCTTCGAGGCAACCGAAACATTGCCGATTCCGGCAGCTCAGCCGCCGAACCCTGCCTCCATGACCTGTGGCCCAGCCCACTGTGTTGGCCTGCTGCTACGCTTGGGCAGTTCTCTTTCACCGGTGCCGAATGATGCCCAAGCTGCTGCCCCTGTCCCTGCTGTTGTTGACCGCTTTCGGCAGCGCCCATGCCGCGCCCACGCCGATCACCATCGAGCAGGCCATGGCCAACCCGGACTGGATCGGGCCGCCGGTGGAATCGGCCTGGTGGTCGTGGAACGGCCAGCAGGTCGAATACACGCTCAAGCGCCAGGGCAGCGCGGTACGTGACAGCTTCCGTCTGCCGGTGAGTGGTGGCATCGGCCAGCAGGTCGCCGATGACCAGCGCGGCACCCTCGATGCCGCCGACCGCGTCTATGACGGCAGCCGCCAGCGCATGGCCTTCGTCCGCAACGGCGACGTGTTCGTGCGCGACCTGCGCAACGGTGCGCTGACCCAGTTGACCCGCAGCAACGAGCGCGCCGGTGGCGTCAATTTCGCCAGCGACGGCGGCGTGATCTGGGAAGTGGGCAACAACTGGTTCCACTGGAATCCGCGCAACAACGTCACCAGCCAGGTCGCCCAGCTCAAGGCCGACAAGAACCCGGCCGACGCGCCCAAGGCCGACGTGCTGCGCGACCAGCAGATGCGCACCCTGTCCACCCTGCGCACCGACCGTGCCCAGCGCGAGGAGCTGCGTGAGCAGGGCGAGCGTTGGCGCCAGGCCGATCCGACCCGTGCACCGGCACCAATCTTCCTCGGCGCCGATGTCGAAATCGTCGACAGCGCACTGTCGCCCGATGCCCGCCACCTGATCGTGGTGACCAAGCCCAAGGGTTACGACGAAGGCCGCGGCGGCAAGATGCCGCTGTACGTCACCGAGTCCGGCTACGAAGAAGCCGAAGACACCCGCACCCGCGTTGGCCGCAACAATCCCGAGCCGCATGCGTTCTGGCTGGCCGATGCGGCTACCGGCAAGGTCGAAGCACTGTCGCTGGACACCCTGCCGGGCATCGCCACCGATCCGCTGGCCGAGCTGCGGCGCAAGGCCGGCAAGGACGCGCTCAAGGGCAACCGTCCGCTGGAACTGATGAGCGACTTCATGGGCGGCGGCATCCGCTGGAATGCAGACGGCAGCCAGGCCGCGCTGATGCTGCGCGCCAACGACAACAAGGACCGCTGGATCGCCACCACCAGCGCCACCAGCGCACGCCTGGAGAGCCGCCACCGGCTGACCGATGGCGGCTGGATCAACTGGGGTTTCAACGATTACGGCTGGATGCCCGATGGCCGCACCCTGTGGCTGCTGTCCGAAGAATCCGGCTATTCGCACCTGTACACGCAGAGCGGCAGCGCCAAGCCCAAGGCCATCACCTCCGGCAACTGGGAAACCTCGGCACCGGTGGTCAGCGCCGACGGCAACAGCTTCTACTTCGTCTGCAACCAGAAATGGCCGGGCGATTACGAGGTCTGCAATGTCAACGTCAACGGCGGTACCGTGCGTGAAGTGACTGCGCTCGATGGCGTGGAGGATTTCAGCCTGTCGCCGGATGGCCAGCAGCTGCTGGTGCGTTACTCCGCGGCCTACCTGCCGGCCCAGGTCGCGGTGCTGCCGGTCAGTGGTGGCGAAGCACGCAAGCTCACCGACACCCGCAGCGCCGAGTTCAAGGCCCGTGAGTGGGTACAGCCGCAGATGGTGCAGGTGCCGTCCAAGCACGGCGCCGGCCATGTCTGGGCCAAATACTACGGCCCGGAAAAGCTCGAGCCGGGCAAGCAATACCCGATCGCCATGTTCGTGCACGGTGCCGGCTACCTGCAGAACGTGCATGCACGTTACCCCGCCTACTTCCGCGAGCAGATGTTCCACAACCTGCTGGTGCAGAAGGGCTACATCGTGCTGGACATGGACTACCGCGGCAGCGAAGGCTATGGCCGCGACTGGCGCACCGCCATCTACCGCAACATGGGTCATCCGGAGTTGAATGACTACCTCGATGGCC
Source organism: Stenotrophomonas sp. STEN021 (assembly GCF_056760175.1). Lineage (NCBI taxonomy): Bacteria > Pseudomonadati > Pseudomonadota > Gammaproteobacteria > Lysobacterales > Lysobacteraceae > Stenotrophomonas > Stenotrophomonas sp. STEN021. The sequence continues at coordinate 2,103 of NZ_JBRREH010000136.1, forward strand.
TGGATTGGCTGGTGGAAACCAAGCAGGGTGACCGCGCCCACGCCGGCATCTATGGCGGCTCCTACGGCGGCTTCATGACCTATATGGCGCTGTTCCGCTCGCCGGGCACGTTCAAGGCGGGCGCTGCGCTGCGTCCGGTCGGTGACTGGCACCAGTACAACCATGCCTACACCGCCAACATCCTCAACACCCCGGACATCGATCCGGAGGCCTACCGCATCTCCTCGCCGATCGAGTATGCCGAAGGCCTGCAGGACAACCTGCTGATCGCGCACGGCATGATGGATGACAACGTGTTCTTCCAGGACTCGATCAACATGACTCAGAAGCTGATCGAGCTGCACAAGGACAACTGGTCGATCGCGCCCTACCCGCTGGAACGCCACGGCTATACGCGTGCCGACTCCTGGCTGGACCAGTACAAGCGCATCCTCAAGTTGTTCGAGCAGGAACTGAAGTAAGCACCGACAAGGGCGCCGCGAGGCGCCCTTGTTGTTTGTAGGTGTGGCTTGGCCCCCTCCCTTGCGCAACGCGCAGGGGAGGGCTGGGGAGGGGTGCTCTTGATCTTGATCCTGCTCCTGCCCCGCAGCGCCCACCATCTCCCACGCCTCCAGTACCATTCCCTCCACGGAGCCCTACCCGCTGGAAGCAAATGTCCTTCACCGAAAACCCCATCCGCATCGTCACCGCCGTCATCCTCGATCCGCAGCAACGCGTGCTGGTCGTGCGCAAACACGGCTCGGATACCTTCATCCAGCCCGGCGGCAAGCGCGAGCCGGGGGAGGATGCATTGCAGACCCTGGCACGTGAGCTGCACGAAGAACTCGGTGTGCATGTCGATAGCAGCACCGCAGTTGCGCTGGGCAGCTTCGAGGACGCCGCGGTCAACGAACCCGGCCGCCGTGTACAGGGCGAGTCCTTCCTGGTCAGCATCAGCGGCGCACCTCAGGTACAGGCTGAAATTGCCGAACTGGCGTGGATACCGCTGCAGCCACCACACGGTGTGAAACTGGCACCACTGAGTGCGCTGCATGTTCTGCCTGCAGCGCGTGCCACGCTTTCCCCCGCAGGGAAAGCCGATTGAGTTCGGCACTGGCCCACCCACACATCCGTAGCGAGCCATCGTGAATCCGCCAAAGCTCCCGCCAACTCCCGCCACGCCTTCCGCAGCGGCCTCGTTCATCGCCGTCACCGCCAAGCTGTCGCTGCTGATGTCTGCCATGGCCATTGCCTGGAGCCTGCTGCAGCTGCTGCTGGTGGGCGCGATGAGCCGCCTGGACATCGTCCGCGTGATGCAGAACGAAGGTTTTCCGGTAACGCCGGGCATGCTCTGGCTCGGTGAGCACGCGCTCTCGCTGAGCGTGTTGGGCCTGCTGCTGTCTATCGCCTTTCTGGCGGTATCCTGGGCCTTGCTCAGGCACCGCGAATGGGGCCGGATCGGCTTCATCGTCTTTCTGGTGCTGGTGGCGCTGGCCAACTTCGCCTTCCTGCCACTGATCCACGGCATGTTTGAAGCGATGCAGGCAATGGTGCCTGCCGACTTCCTCAATTCCCCACAAGGTCTGGAGATGCGCGTGCAACTGCGTTTTGGCCTGTGGACCTCGCTGATCACCGGCAGTGCCGCAGCAGTGGCATTGGCCGCGCTGCATGCGTGGTTGGTAGTCAAGCTGCGTCGCCCCGACGTTCGCGCCCTGTTTCGTTGAGCCCCCCGGAGTTTGCATGTCCGTCCCACGTTACCTCTCCGCCCTCGCCGGCGGCCTGCTTGCGCTGAGCGCACTGCCAGCCGCTGCCACCACCTTGAGCTGTGGCAGCTATACCGCCGAAGAGGGCTCGGCCCGCTTCGTGGTTGAAAGCAGCAGCCAGGCTTCAATGCGCTATGAAGGCCTGGCCCCTACCCAGTACGTGATCCGTCAGCAGGGCAACACCCTGCATGCCGCCGACGTGTCCAATGGCTTCAGCACCGAGTACAGCCTCAGCCGCGACGGCAAGCGCATCACCGGCAGCCTCGGCGACTACGTGCTTGATTCAAGCAGCAGCTGCAAGACCGCGCCCACGCCGGCCGCGAACAGCTGCCGTGCCGATATCGACAGCTGCATCGACAACGCCAGCTCGGCAACGCCGCAGCAGCTGCGCCTGTGGTGCCAGGAGGATCTGCCCTTCGCCTGCGAGCGCCTGCTGTCCAGCTACCGTGATGAGGCGCAGGCCGCACAACAGGCAGCAACGCCGGACCCGGACCTGGAAGAACCTGCGGTCTGCAAGGAAGGCACCCCGCAGTACAACGAAACGGCCTGCCTGGCAGCGGCCAAGGAAGTACTGGGCATCGCCATGGCCAAGGCGCTGCTCGGCGCGCTGAGCAGCGACAACGTGGTCCTGCCCGAGCCGCGCTTGAACGACCTGTTGCAGCTGTGCCGCAGCCACCCGGACGCAGGGTTCTGCGGCAAGGTCGCCGATGCGCATTGGGATGCCGAGCGCTACCTGCCCGCACGCGAAGCGCTGCAGCTGGCCTGCAAGGCCGGTGCCGACGAGATGACCTGCAAGCGCGCACAAGACCTGGCCGCGCTAAGCACTGCCGATCTTGAAGTGACCCCCGCCAGCACCCTGCCCTGCGGCGACTACAAGGCCAGCACCGGCCTGATGGACGAGCTCGGGTTCGGCAACGATGGCCTGGTGACGATGGGGATGGGCAGCGAGCTGCGCGCTCGCCTGCAGGATGGCGCCATCCACATTCGCCACGACAAGGGCGGCGACTTCGTGCTCAAGCCGCTGCGCAATGGCGGCCTGCTCGGCATCGACAGCTGGAACCGCTACGCCGTCTACCAACGCACGGGCGGGAACAGGCAGTGCAGCGCGCCCAAGGTATTCGTCGAGCTGCCGCTGCCGCAGGATTGCCCGCTGGGCAATGATCCGCAGGCCTGTTGCGACAACGGCAAGCTGCAGGGCTGCAATGCCATCGGTCACCGCCATTCACTGGCAGGTGACTGGCAGGCCGCCGCGCCGTCCTACCAGAAGCTGTGCCAGGCCGGCGTCCGCGCTGGCTGCGAGAACCTGCGCACGGTCTACGAGAACACCGGTGATGAAGACATCCCCGGCAAGCTGCTGTCCATCTGCAAGCGCGACGGCAAGGGCACCCATGTGGCCTGCGATGTCTACGAGACCACCAACTGGGCACTGGCCGGGTTGGGCGCACAGCTGATGCGTGCCGCCGAAGACCTGGACAGTGAACAAGAAGCCGAAGCGCCGCCGGCACCCAGCAAGGGCAAGTCGCTGCGCAAGTAAGGCACGGGGCGCAGGCTGTAGCAGCAGCCTGCGCTACAGTACGCACATGAACGAATTCGACCGCGTACGCGACTATCTGACCGGCCTGCAGGACCGCATCTGCGCCGCCATCGAGCAGGCCGACGGCCAGGCCCGTTTCAACGAAGACCGCTGGCAGCGCGCCGAAGGCGGCGGTGGCCGCACCCGCATCCTGCGCGATGGCGCGGTGTTCGAGCAGGCCGGCATCGGCTTCTCCGACGTCGCCGGCACCCGCCTGCCGCCCTCGGCCTCGGCCAACCGTCCGGAGCTCGCAGGAGCGTCCTGGCGCGCCTGTGGCGTGTCGCTGGTGTTCCATCCCAGCAACCCCTACCTGCCCACCACCCACGCCAACGTGCGCTACTTCCAGGCCGAACTGGATGGCAAGACGGTGGCATCCTGGTTCGGCGGCGGTTTCGACCTGACCCCGTTCTATCCGTTTGACGAGGATGTGCAGCACTGGCACACAGTTGCACGCGAGCTGTGTGCGCCTTACGGCGCTGATCGCTATGCTGCGCACAAGCGCTGGTGCGACGAATATTTCTTCCTCAAGCACCGCAATGAAACGCGCGGTGTTGGCGGCCTGTTCTTCGATGACCTGCACGCTGATTTCGAAACCGACTTCGCCTATATGCAGGCCGTTGGCGACGGCTTCCTCGATGCCTACCTGCCCCTTGTCGAACGCCGCAAGGACACGCCGTATGGCGAACGCGAGCGCGAGTTCCAGCTGTATCGCCGTGGCCGCTACGTCGAGTTCAACCTGGTCTACGACCGTGGCACCTTGTTCGGCCTGCAAAGTGGCGGCCGCAGCGAGAGCATCCTGATGAGCCTGCCACCGCGCGTGCGCTGGGAGTACGGCTACCAGCCCGACACCGGCAGCGACGAAGCACGTTTGGCCGAATACCTGGTCCCAAGAGACTGGCTGTAGTGCCGAGCCATGCTCGGCAAAGGTGTCAGCCGTGGTGTTGTGGGAGCGGCGTCAGCCGCGAAGCCGACAGCGATGAAGTGGCGACGATGCCTGCAATCGGACCGACCATGAGCTTCGCGGCGAAACCCCCCCCAAAAAAATTTGTTTACAGGTTAAACCCCAATGCCCCCCAGG
>NZ_JBRREH010000137.1:0-6144 GCF_056760175.1 Stenotrophomonas sp. STEN021
GCGCCCCCGCCCCCCCCTGCCCTTCTTCTCGCCCCCAACCGGTGTTTGGGGGGGGGCAAAATCGGTTTTGGGGGGGGGGGGGGGGGGTGGGCGGGGGGCCCCCCCCCGCTCCTACACAGGCCCGCCACTTTCCAGTGGCCGACTGCTGGCGGATGCTGAAGCGGCGTTGAGCCGGCGCATCGGGCGCGAAGCTTTGTGGGAGCGGCGTGAGCCGCGATGTCCGCGCTGCATGAACTGGCGACAACGCTGATCTTCGGCGTGGCAAATGCGCTATTGGCTGCGGATGTAGCGGTGGCTTCGCGGCTTGCGCCGCTCCCACAATCGCGCCATCCGCAGCGTCCTTCAGCGTTCCTTGCGCCAGTTCACCGAGCCACGGTTTTCCACCGTGGACGATTCCACTTCGATGTCGAAACCGCGGCGCAGCAGGTATTTCAGGGTCAGCACCGAGCCGCTGCCGACCAGCGATACGCCGTAGCCGATGTAGAGCTTGGGGGTGATGTACTTGCCCACGCCGATCACCGAGCCACCCAGCGCGCGTGACTGGCTGACGCCTGCATCGTCCAGGCCCAGCTTGGCACCCACCTGTGCGGCGAGCAGGCCGGTACCGGCCGACAATGCCGCCGAGGCCGCGTTGACCTGCTGTGCCTGGTCGCTGCTGGCCATGCTCAGGCTGCGCCCCAGCACCAGATAGGCCAGCGACTCGGATTGCGACATCGCCGGGTCCGACCACACCTCCACCTTCGGCTGCTGCGCGCGCCCGGTAACCTGGATGCCCGCGGTGACATCGCCAATCGCACGCTGCGCCTTGATGTTGATGCGCGGATCGGAAACCACCCCGTAATTCCACAGCAGCTGGCCGTCGGTGATGGTCAGGTCCTGGCCGTAGGCCTTGTAGCGACCACTGACTTCCAGGCCGCCATTGGCGGTCATCTCGCGGCCCGGACGCGCACGCACCTGCATCTTGCCGGTCAACGCGCCCTTCAAGCCGAAACCACTCATCTTGACCTTGTCGCCGAGGCTGACGGTCAGGTCCATGTCCAGCGGCGAGGACGGGCCCTCTTCCGGATCAACCGGGTCCAGTACCACGATGTCTTCCGAGGCCGAGGTGCCGCGGTCCAGGCGTTCCAGATCCAGATCGGCCTCGGGCACGTGCACGCTGCCGCGCAGTTCCATCGCGGTGCCGGCCAGGGTGAAGTCCAGGTCCGGGTTGGCCACCACCCGCAGTTCACTGGTATTGGCCAGCAGCACCTTGTCGCCGTGGATATGCAACTGCAAGGGCTGCGCATCACCGAACCAGGACAGGCCGCCATCCACCTGCAGCGTGCCTTCGCCACCGGTCTTGGTTGATGCGCTGATACGCGCCGAGCCATCGGGCTGGGCGATGAAGCTGCCCTTGCCTTCGCTCAGGGTCAGGCCCAGCGCCGGGAATTCACCGGTGAAATTGCTGAGCTTGGCCTCGCCACCCAGGGTTGGCTGCGAGCGCGTGCCGCGCAGGCTGACGTGGCCTTCGATCAGTCCCTGCGGCCGCACCAGATCCGGCGAGAACAGCTCCAACCAGTACAGCCGAGCGATGTTCATGTACAGCTCACCGGTGAGTGCCGCGTTGGGCTCCCAACCGGTCTGCACCTTGGCATCGATGAAGCCGTCTCCCTTGAAACCGACACCGAGGTAACCCTTGATGCTGCTCGGCAGCATGTCGACGTTGAGCGAGAAATTGTCGTAACGCACCAGTTCGCCACGTGCATTGTCACCGAGGCGGATACCGCCCTCGGCCGACGCCACCTTGATGGCACCCTCCCAGGCATTGCCACGCGGGCGGATGTTGCCGTCCAGGGTGAGATCGCCACGCAGGTACATGCGGCGGCCTTCGTTGGGCGGCAACCAGGGCTGCACCAGGGCAAGCGGCAAGGCATCACCGCGCAGCTGCAGGCCCTCACGCGGCCAGTTGGCGGCAAGGCACAGCGCGCCACCGGTATCCGAGCCCAGGCAGGCGTCGGACAAGGTGAAGTTGCTGCCCTGCGCACTGAAGGCGGCCGGCTGCCGCAGCTGCCACGGCGCACCCTTGACCGGCGCGATCCGCAGCGAAGCCAGCTCGCCGCGCCAGGCTTGGCCCTGCTGACGCACGCTGCCGCTGAGCGCGACCGCACCCAGCTCGTTGCGGGTGTCGGCGTCCAGCTGCAGGTTCTGCACACTGCCACGCGCATTGATGTTGACCTGGTCCAGCAGCATGCCGACTTCGACGGCACTGCCGTGTATCTGCAGCGCGCCGTTGTTGCCCTGCCACGGCAGGCGGCCGTTGATGCTGATCTGCTGCGCCTTCCAGTCGTCCCATTGCAGGCCGTTGCCGCGCAGGTCGGCGGTGATGTCCGGCTGGCTCGGTGTGCCGCGCAGCTGCAGGGTGCCGGCCACGCTGCCGGTGCCACCGGGCAACAGGTCGGACAGGTGCAGCGGCTCCAGCCGCGCATCCACATCCAGGCGGTCGCCGACCTTGCCCTTGGCTTCGACCTGGCTGTCGCCCATCACCAACCGCACATTGCCTTCACCCTGGGTGCCCTGCAAGGCGAGCTTGGCACGCGCATCGACACGACGGCCACGCAACATGCCGTTGATCTGCGGCACGTCCAGCGTCGCCTCGAAGCGCATGTCGCTGCTACCGGCTACCGCCGGCAGCTGCTTGCCCTTGGAGGCCAGCGAGCCGGACAGATTGCCTTCCCAGCCCGGTGCAAAATAGCCGGGATCGAACTTGGACAGCGTCGCATCCACATCCCAGGCCAGCGCCGGTGCCCATGCTGCCGAGCCCTTCAGCTCCAGCGCGCCACCGGGCGTGGTCGCCTTGAGGTGTTCGATATGCGCCTGCTGGTCATTGCCACGCACATCGAAATCCAGATTGGCGTCCTGCGCTTCGCGCGCCACTTCGGCTTTACCAACGGCGGCCCAGTTCTTCAGATTGCCGGCCACGCCCAGCCGCGCTTCCTTCAGGTGCAGCGGCACCGGCGTGCTGTCCGGCGAACTCGGGTCCGGCTCGGGGGTATAGGTCAGCTGGTTGGCCACCACGGCGAAGCGGAAACCCGGGTTCTGCGCATCGCTGAAATCAGCGGTGCCCTGCAGCCGCACGCTGCCGCCGAAGGCTTCGGCAACCAGTGGCGCGACCGTCAGCACCTGCTTGTCGATGGCAACATTGGACGGCGCCAGCACCAGCTCGTTTTCACCCTGGCGTACCCGGCCCTGCAGCCGCGCCTGACCGCCGCGGCCACGTGCGGTGAAATCCAGCGCCAGCGGTGCCGGTGCCTCGGCCAGGAACTGCGCCGGCACCACCTGGCCGATATCCAGTTGTTCGCTGCGTGCGGACACATTCCACACCGGATCAGTGCGCCCATCCAGAATGAAACTCAGGTGCAGCGGCTTGGGCGCGTAACCGGCCACCGCAACTTCCATATGGGCCAGATTGCCACGTGCGACCAGCCCCAGCCGCGCGGCCGGTTGCCCCGGACGTGGCGGCATCAGCGCGCGCACGGTCAGGTCGGTAGCATAGTCTTCGCGCGGCAGGTAGTGGCCGTCGATACGGAAATCGCCGAGGTTGCTGTTGACCTTGATCTGGTTGGCGGTGAATTCACCATTGGCAGCTTCAAGCCCACCACGGAGCTTGCTGATGTCGATGATCGGCTGCTGCAGCTGGGTGATGCGCAGGCCATCAATGACGATGGTGTCGGCCTGCAAGGCCAGCGGCAATTCGATGGCGGGCAGCACGTCCGGCCAGTTGGGCAGTTCGAACGGCTTGTCTTCCGATGGCCCCAGCTCCAACGAGGCATCGCTGATGCGCAGGGCATCCAGGCGCAGCTTGCGGCCGAGCAGCGGGCGGATATCCGGGTCCAGATAGGCCTTGCCGGCAGTGAAGTGCAGCTCGTTGTAGCGGAAATCCAGGTCGTGCAGGATCAGCGGCCCGGCCAGCGGGCCTTCGGCCTTGCTCCAGGTCAGCGATGAACCGGCCGGCAAGCGTGCCACCACCTGCGCCAGCAGCACCTCACGCCCAGCCACGGTCTGCAGCAGCCAATACAGCGCAAACAGGCCCAGCAGCACCAGCACGGTGATGGTGATGCCGCTGCGTACTGCCAGTGTGCGCAGCCGCGCCTTGCGCTTGGCACGCAGCTCGGCGATACGCGCTTCGCGCTCTTCCGGGCTCACCTCGTCGGGCCGCCGGCTCATAGGTCAGCTCCGATGTTGAGGTAGAGCTGGAACTGCGAATCCGGGTGGTTCAAGCCGTGGGCGATATCAATACGCACCGGCCCTACCGGTGATTTCCAGCGCACACCAAAGCCCACGCCGGTATGCAGATCGATGGTGTTGTCAAAGGCACTGCCGGTATCGACAAACACCGCACCGCCCCAAGGGCCGCCGCCAAAATAATGCTCGTATTCGGCCGAGCCGATCACCAGGTTCTTCGCGCCCAGCGCGTATTTGTCCGGTGCCGGCGTACGCGGGCCGACCTCACGGTAGGCATAGCCACGGATGGAGCGATTACCGCCGGCGAAGTAGCGCAGACTCGGCGGCATCGCCACCAGATCACTGGTCCAGGTAGTGCCCGCCTGCCCGCGCAGAATCAGCCGATCCGCATCGCCCAACGGCAGATACCAACGCACGGTGGCATCTGCCTGCACGAAACTGGTGTCCGAACCGGCACCTTCGATACCGCCGCGCAGCGTGGCGTTGCCGCTGATGCCACGGCGGGGAAAGCTCTTGTCGTCGACATTGACGTAGTCGGCAGTCAGCTGCGGGTAGACCAGCGTCGAGTAGTTGTAGACCGCGGCATTGAACTGGTCACCTGAGCTGTAGCGCCAACGCTCGCGCAAGGCGTTCATCGAGACGATGGCAGTGAGGTTTTCGTTGATTTCGCCGCTGCGGCTGGCGATCAGCTTGACGTTGCGCAGGTCGATGTAATCGGTCTGCTCGTCATAGGCACTGACTGCGTAGCTGTACCAACCGTCCAGCCAGCGGAAGCCGGGCACGCGGTAGCTGGTGATGAAGCTCTTGCGCTTCTGCGCGTAGTCCAGCTGGGTGCTGAGCTTGTGGCCGCGGCGATTGACGTAGCGGCGCTCGACGCCGCCGCGCACACCCGGGCCACTCTCGCTGCCGTAGCTCAGACCGGCGGTGTAGATGGTGCGCTTGGCGCGGGTCAGCTTGACGTTGACCGGCACCTCACCGTTGTCGTCGGCCTGTTCCGGATGCGGCTGGATATCGATGACGCTGAAGTAATCGAGCTTGGTCAGCGATTCGCGCAGGCGGTCAAGCTTGCCTTCATGCCAGTAGCTGCCCTGCTCCCAATACACCAGCGGCTCGAACAGACCGGGACGGAAGTAGTCCTGCTCAAAGCTGATCGGCCCCATGTTGTAGCGGCGGCCGCTGTCCCAGGTAAGGAAGATGTCGGCGGCATTCTCCGCGCGCGTCACTTCCACCTTGCGCTGGGTGAAATCAGCATCGAAGTAACCACGCTCGGCCAGCCGCCGGGTAATGGTGATCTTGCTGGCCTCGTAGCTGACCGAGTCGAAGTCTTCGCCGGTCTTGGGGTGGAAGGCCTCGATGTCTTCCTGCAGGTAGCGGTCGCGCGAGGCCGGGCCGGTGATGGCCAGCTCTTCGGTGCGGACCTTGACCTGCTCGCCTTTGTCGACCTGGATCAGTACCTGCAGGGTCTCGCCGGTACGCGGTGCCTCCACGGTGATCTTCGGGTTGTAGAAGCCAAACGGCTCCAGCGCCGTACGGGTCTGCCGTTCGGCCTGCGACAGCAGGTACTCCAGGCGTGATTCACCCTGCACCTTGCCGATCGCGTCGTAGACCGATAGCGATACCTCGATGTTTTCGATGATCTCGGCGTCATCCCCTTTGTCCAGACCTTTGATCTGGACTTTTTCGATGGTGCCGCGGGCATGGGCCAAGGGTGCTGCCGCCAGCGATGCCAGAAACAGAAGGAGCGGGGTGATTCGAGATAGCTGCATGCGCGTCAGCATACCGGTCCGAACATGACCAGCAAAATCACACGACCTTCATGCCCCCTTGTAGTGGGGGGGGGGGGGGGGGGGGGGGGGGGGGGGGGGGGGGGGGGGGCGGGCGGGGGGCGGGGCGCGGGGGCTGGCAGGGGCGGGGGGCGCAGGG
>NZ_JBRREH010000138.1:0-6045 GCF_056760175.1 Stenotrophomonas sp. STEN021
GAGCCATGCTCGGCAGGGGCTTTACCGGTAGTGCCTCAGCCGAGCATGGCTCGGCTCTACCGGGGCATTCCCGGTAGTGCCCGGAGGCCAGCCCCTCCCCAACCCTCCCCTGCGCCTACGGCGCAAGGGAGGGGGCCAAGCTGCCCAGCAAACAGCCCTTGTCCCGCAACTGCCGCAGCATTGCCGCGCCATTGCTGATGAACTCCTCGTCAGCCTCTGTACCCGCCTCAACTGCCAACTCCCGCAGTTGCTCATGCCCACTGAGTTCGGGAAACTGCTCCAGCCTCTCCAGCAACCGGTACAGCAACGGCGAAAGCTCGGAGAACACGACATTTCCATCAGCCTCGCGTCGGGCCAGCAGCAACGTCGGTTGTAGCGGCGGCTCACTGGGCTGATATTCCAGACCAATCCTATGCACCGGCCAGTGGTAGGCCAGTGCACGGCACCACGGCGAACAGACCGGGCTACCGGTCAGCAGGTCACCACCAGGATCATGCGCGGGCACAGGTTCATCGCTGATCTTCAGCGCCAGCTCCATCCATTCGTAATGGGCCAGTTCCAGCAGCCAAGGCGCTTGCGGATCGGCGGATCGATCGTCCAGAAAGGCAATGAACTCCTGCCCGACCTCCGGGAACAGCGGTGTATGCGCACGATGCTCGCGGCAGAAATCGCGCACCAGTTGTTGCCAGCGCGGCTGCCCCAGGGTGCGCGCGATCACGGGAAAGTTGGCAGCCAGCAGACCCTGGATATTGTTGAAGTACAGCTCGCGGTATACCTGCATGCGTGTGCTGTCGATGCCCGCCGGAGCAGGTTGTTGCAACGGGTCGCGCAGGTGCGCGGCAAAGCGCATCTGTAGATCGCGCAGGGGCTCAGCCATGAGCGGCCTGCTGCAACTGACGGATCCGCGTCACCTCATCCAGTAACTCGGGCAGCGGCGGGAAGTTGAAGTCGCGTTCGAGCAGGGTGGGGCGCACACCATGCATGGCGTAGGTGTCGGCCAGCAGCGTCCAGACATCGCCCTTGACCGGCATGCCATGGGTGTCGATCTTCAGGTCTTCGGCTTCGTCGTGGTGACCGGCAATGTGGTAGCTGGCAATCCGCTGCGAGGGCAACCGTGTCAAGAAGGCACGGGCATCATAGCCGTGATTGATCGCATTGACGTAGACGTTGTTGACGTCCAGCAGCAGATCGCAATCGGCTTCGTCGAGCACGGCGTTGATGAAGTCGGCCTCGTCCATGTCCGCCGCAGGCACGGCGTAGTAGGAGGCATTTTCCACGGCGATTCGACGACCGAGGATGTCCTGGGTCTGGCGGATACGTGCGGCAACGTGCTGCACAGCCTCTGTGGTGAACGGCAGTGGCAGCAGTTCATAGAGATGGCCGTCATCCGTGCACCAGCTCAGGTGCTCGCTGTACAGCGCGACCTGATGCTGGTCGAGGAAACGCCGGGTACGTGCGAGGAACTCCACATCCAAAGGCGCTGGACCGCCCAGCGACAGCGACAGGCCGTGGCAGCTGAGCGGATGCTGCTGCGACAGTGCGGACAGCGCTTCGCCCAAACTGCCGCCAACGCCGATCCAGTTGTCCGGGGCGCATTCGAGAAAGTCGAATGCGCCGGCCGGTGCGGCCTGCAAGGCGTCGAGCAGCGAGCGTCGCAGACCGAGGCCAGCGCTGGCCTGGGCGGGCATGCGCTGGTTCAAACCGGCAGGCTTAGTGCTTGCCGCCACACTTGCCCTCACCGCACTTGCCCTCGGCTTTTGCCTTGTCCGCGCCGGCAGCTGTTTCGCCATCAGCCTTGGGCTTGTCCTTGTCGGTACCGCACTTGCCTTCGCCACACTTGCCCTCGCCGCACTTGCCTTCGGCTTTCTGTTTGGCGGAGGCATCGCTGGCTTGTGCGGTAGCGGTGGCCGCTTGGGCTTCGGCGGTCGGCGGGGTCTGGGCGCTGGCGTCAAGCGCATAGCCTTGCGCGAGATCGGTCATGGCAAAGGCAGGGGCCGCCATACCGCCGAACAGGGCAGCGCCAAGGGCGAGCGTGGTGGACTTGCGGATGTCGATGGCCATTGGATGTGTCTCCGGTAGTGGTTGGGCCGGGGGGAAGGCGGAGCTTAGCAAGCGGCTCGCGCCAACGGCGCCACCTTGCCATCGTTGGAACGACAACGGGCCCGCATGGGGCCCGTTTGATTCAGCTGATGACCATCCGCCAGTGATGACCGGTACCTTGATCGACGCGCGCTGCAGATGCGCGCAGCGGCCCTGCAACAACGGCTCAGGCGTGATCGACGGTGCTGGTTTCGTCGCGCTTCTCGCGCGGCGGCAGCGGCGCATCACCGTGTACCAGGAACCAGACGTTCTCGGCGATGTTGGTGGCGTGGTCGCCGATGCGTTCCAGGTTCTTGGCCATGAACAGCAGGTGCGTGCACGGGGTGATGTTGCGCGGGTCTTCCATCATGTAGGTCAGCAGCTCGCGGAACAGCGCGGTGTACTGCGCATCCAGGCGCGCGTCGTCGGCGCGCAGCTTCAGTGCGGCCTCGGCATCGTTGTCGCGGTAGGCCTCCATCGCGCGGCGTACCTGCTGCGCGGCCAGCCGGCCGAGGGCACGGACGCCCTGGATCTGCGGCAGCGGCGGCACCGCGGCCAAGGCAATGGAGCGCTTGGCGACGTTGGCGGCGTAGTCGCCGATGCGCTCGATGTCGGCGGGGATGCGCAGGCCGGCAAGGATCTCGCGCAGGTCGCGGGCCATCGGCCCACGCAGGGCCAGGCGCATCACGTCGTGGCTGATCTGCTGCTCAAGTTGGTCGATGGCCTCGTCGTTGGCGACGATACGCTGGGCGGCCTTTTCGTCGCGGCGCTCGATCACGTCCAGCGCGGCTTCGAGCTGGGCAACGGACATTTCGCCCATGCGCACGATCTCGGTCACCAGTCGCTGCTGTTCTTCGTCATAGCTCTTGACGATGTGGTCGTTGGGAAGATTCATGGAATGCTCGCTGGAGACTGTTCGGGTGGGACTGCATTCGTTCGGGAGCTGCATTGCCATCCATGGCGTACATCTGGCTTCGGAGTGCGGCCAGGCCGTCCTTGGCCAGGCTTCCAGCGGGCTGCGGACCGGGTGCGGTCCGCGCGCCGGCCTCAGCCAAAGCGACCGGTGATGTAGTCCTCGGTCTGCTGCTTGGAGGGGTTGGAGAAGATGGTCTCGGTGCGGTCGTGTTCGATCAGGTCGCCCAGGTACATGAAGGCGGTGTAGTCGGACACACGCGCCGCCTGCTGCATGTTGTGGGTGACGATGGCGATGGTGTAATCGTTCTTCAGCTCTTCCACCAGCTGCTCGATGCGGCTGGTCGAGATCGGGTCCAGCGCGGAGGTCGGCTCGTCGAGCAGCAGTACGTCCGGGCGCAGGGCCACCGCACGGGCGATGCACAGGCGCTGCTGCTGGCCACCGGACAGGCCCAGCGCGCTCTGGTTGAGCTTGTCCTTCACTTCGTCCCACAGCGCGCCCTGGCGCAGCGCCTGCTCGACGCGCACGGCCATGTCGGCCTTGGACAGCTTCTCGTGGTGGCGGATGCCGTAGGCCACGTTCTCGAAAATGGTCATCGGGAACGGCACCGGCTTCTGGAACACCATGCCAACCTTGGAGCGCAAGCGGTTCATCGGGTACTTGGGCGAGAGGATGTTCTCGCCATCCAGCAGCACTTCACCGCGCGCTTCCAGTTTCGGGTACAGCGCGTAGATGCGGTTGAAGATGCGCAGCAGGGTGGACTTGCCGCAGCCGGAGGGGCCGATCAGCGCGGTGACACGCTTCTCCGGAATCTCCAGGTTGATGCTCTTCAGCGCGTGGAACTTGTCGTAGTAGAAGTCCAGGCCGCGTGCCGCCAGCTTGACCGGCGCCGGCGTATGCAGCGACTGGTTGGCGGCGGGCACGGAGATGCGCTGCATCGGTACGGCGTTGCTGAGGTCGTTCATGGGAAGGTCCATGGCAATCAATCGTTTAAGTTCAGTCGTTCGAGATGCGGTTGCGCAGCAGCAGGCCGCGCGCGGAGAGGCTGACCAGCAGGACGAACACGGTCAGCACCAGGGCACCTGCCCAGGCCAGGACCTGCCAGGATTCGTACGGGCTGCCGGCGAACTGGTTCATCACTACCGGCACCGAGGCCATCGGTTGCATCACATTGCTGTTCCAGTACTGGTTGCCGAAGGCGGTGAACAGCAGCGGTGCGGTTTCGCCGGAGATGCGTGCAAGGGCCAGCAGGATGCCGGTGACAATGCCGGCCATCGCGCTGCGGTACAGCACCTGCATGATCACCTTCCACTGCGGCACACCCAGTGCCAATGCAGCTTCGCGCATCTGCACCGGTACCAGGCGCAGCATTTCGTCGGTGGTGCGGATCACCACCGGCAGCACGATGAAGGCCAGCGACAGCGCGCCTGCAAAGGCCGAGAACTGGCCGCCCGTCTGCATCACGTACAGCGTGTAGACGAACAGGCCGAGCACGATCGACGGTGCCGACAGCAGGATGTCATTGACGAAGCGGACCACGGTGCCGGCCTTGCGGGCGTTGCCGTACTCGGCCAGCCAGGTGCCGGCGGCGACGCCCAGCGGCGTGCCGATGCCGATTGCCAGTGCGCACATCACCGCACTGCCGAAGAAGGCATTGAGCAGGCCGCCTTCCTGCATCGGCGGCGGTGTCATCTTGGTGAACAGGTCGATGTTGATGCCGGGCAGGCCCTTGGACAGCAGCGTCCACAGGATCCAACCAAGGAAGAACAGGCCGAACAAGGCAGTGGCGCAGCCCATCAGCAGCGCAAGCAGGTTGACGAGGCGACGGCGCAGGTACAGCGAATCAGCGGAAGCGGACATCAGTTGCCCTCCTTGCGGGACAGTCGCATCAGCATCAGGCGGGCCAGTGCCAGCACCACGAAGGTGACGATGAACAACACGAAGCCGAGCAGCAGCAGGGCCGAGCGGTAGGTTTCAGTCGCTTCGCCGAAGTCGTTGGCGATCAGTGCGGCGATGGTGGTGCCCGGCTCCAGCAACGAGGGCGTCAGGCGCACGCTGTTGCCGATTACGAAGGCCACCGCCATGGTTTCGCCCAGTGCACGGCCCAGGCCGAGGAAGACGCCGCCGATGACAGCGGAGCGGGTGTACGGCAGGACGATGTCCCAGCTCACTTCCCACTTGGTTGATCCCAGCGCGTAGGCAGATTCCTTCAGACGGGTGGGCACGGTGAGGAAGACCTCACGCATCACCGAGGAGATGAAGGGGATCACCATGATCGCCAGCACGAAGCCGGCGGTGAGCATGCCGATGCCCAGCGGCGGACCGCGGAACAGCGCGCCGATTACCGGCAGCGGGCCAAGGTGATCGTTGAGGAACGGAGTGACGTACTCGGTCATCACCGGCACCAGCACGAACAGGCCCCACATGCCGTAGATGATGGACGGGATGCCGGCCAGCAATTCGATGGCGGTGCCGACCGGGCCACGCAACCAGCGCGGTGCCACTTCGGTCAGGAAGAAGGCGACACCGAAGCTCACCGGTACCGCGATCAGCATGGCGATCAAGGCGGTGACGATGGTGCCGTAGATCGGTGCCAGCGCACCGAATTTGTTCTCGACCGGATTCCAGTCGGAGGAATAGAAGAAGCTCAGGCCCTGTTCCTGCAGCGCATGGCGGCCGCCCCAGAGCATGGACAGCGCGGCACTGGCCAAGGCGACCAGCACAAAGATCACGGTGGCGATCAGGAACCAGCGGAACAGCCGGTCGTTGCGGGCATCGCGAAGATCACGCGAAGTGGGCGAGGAAGCTAGGGACGGTGCAATGGCATTCATGGCAGCGGCAGGGGCCCAGGAGGATGCGGTGGTGTTTCTGTCCCCGAGGTCGGGGAATTCAATTCTTCGAGGTCGTGATCCCCGCCTGCGCGGGGATGACGGTATGACAGAGGCGGGGGGGGGGGGGGGGGGGGGGGGGGGGGGGGGGGGGGGGGGGGGGGGGGGGGGGGGGGGGGGGGGGGGGGGGGGGGGGGGGGGGGGGGGGACGCGCGCGGCGCGCGG
>NZ_JBRREH010000139.1:0-5656 GCF_056760175.1 Stenotrophomonas sp. STEN021
GATCACGTACGGCAACGACTCTTCACCGGAGTCGCCGTTCGGATGCTGGTGAATGATGCTGATCTCGTGGCGGCCATCCGCCAGCGGATACAGCGGCGTGAATGACCACTTTCCATCGGCACCGGTGATTGCATGGCCAAGCAGGTTCACGCCATCGTAGACGTGGACCATGACGCCCGGCTCGGCCCTGCCAACGATCTGCGGCCGACCGTCATCGGTGTAGCCGCCGTTCTCGATCTCGCCCGTGATGGCCCCATGATCATCGATCAGTGCGTCGATGACAGGCACGTCATCAATGGAGAATGGTGCAACCGCGCCAGCCGCCTTGATGGCAGCGTCGGTCTGGACATTGTTGGGGCGCGCACGGTTCTTGCTGTCACCGGCTTCGGGAGCATGCTCGGTATCGGCATCACTATCTTGAACGGCGGGCGCTGCGGGAGCAGCCTCGTCTTCCGGGAGGCCGGCGTCAACGCTTGCGTCCAGCGGAGCCTGCGCGTTCGGCGCATCGACGACGGCTTCGTCGCTTCCGGCGACGACAGCGTCTGCTTCTACAGCATCGACATCGTTCAGCACCGGCGCAACGGCAGTGTCCGGAGTCGAATCACCGAACTGGGCCGGGGCCACCTCTTCGAGCAGGAAGCCGCTGGCTGCTGGCGCAGGCTGCGACTTGCCGCCGCTGCTCTGCTTGGTGTGCAGCGCGACACCGCCCGCTACCGCCGCGATACCAGACAACACACCACCGGCAAGCGAAGCGCCACTCTCGGAGAACTGGAAATCGGCCAACAGCGACGACGGCGCTGCCGACAAGGTGATCAGTGAAGAACCGCCATCAGCCATTGCCGCAGCATCGGCAAGACCATCCGCGGTGACAGCTTGGTATGTCACATACTCGCCATTGGCATCCAGGCTGACCAGCTGCCCCTCACTGCCGTAGAAGTCTTCGATGATCAATGATGCGGGTTCGGCACCTTCCGTCTCCTGCTGAAGAATCAGGTCCTTGCCAATACGCTTGGCAGTGATGCTTGCAGCATTTCCCCCGTGCACTTCCGCAAGCACGTAGCGCGCGCCACCTACAGCGCCAAGGCGCGCCACCTTGCCATTCCTGGCATATGCCAGTTGCTGCACGTTCACCACAGCACCGTCTAGAACTACCGACACCATCGCAGTCATTACCATTCACTCGATTATTGTTGATTCAATGAAAACCTCACCACTGCCTGCGTATGGACGCAGTCACATGTGGTGCCCTTACGCTTCATGTTCCGCACGCGCCTCTGCCTTCCCCTGCGAGAATCAGATAGCTGCGTATATCGCCAGGATCGTATCTGCCGGACTGAGTTGGTGGCAGTTGACCGTGGGCATGCATCCAACCGTGCTGATAGCGGTTGGTTTCATATGTGATAACAGTAGGGGGTGCGCGCGCACCCTTACATAGGGATAGTCTTAAACATCGAAAGCAGCCGGCAACAGGTGCTGTTTCGCGCATAATGCAGCGGTCCACGCATCAGATTGCATGCTGCGCGGACCGTGGCAACCACCTCAAATCCACTGCATGGCCAAGGCCAATCAGGCCCTGATCTGGCCGGATAACACCGAAAATCCCACGGCATCAGCGAACAAGAAACGGCACCTCGCAGCAATAAGTGCGCCCGAAATCATCGCGGCCAAACAAAAGCCGAGCATTTGGGACGAATCCTATTCGTCATAACGCCGTACGACTCCAGACTTCCGCTCCTCGTCGGGAGCTACTGGCACTTTGCACTCCCGGATAAAAACCCGCCTGCCCTGCAGGTGGCTCCATCTGGAACTGCCATGACCAACCAGACTGCACCGGCTGATGAAGCCGTCGCGATGACGAAAGACCAGATCAGCGTTGAGGACACCTTGCTGCAAAGTGTGTCCTGGATGTGCGATCACTACGATATGAGCCGCAGCCCCGCAGCATTGGTTGCCGGCCTGCCTTGGAATGGTGCGCTGTCGCCTTCACTTGCACTGAAGGCACTCGGCAACGTAGGCCTGACCGGTGGCGTGGTCAAGCGGGTACTGGCGCAACTGCCTGCGCAGGTGATGCCGATCATCCTGCTACGCAAGGGCCAGGGTGGGTGTATCCTGCTTGAGCGCCGCGAAATACGCGACGAAGAAAACAAGCGCCAGCTGCGCTTCTCGGTGATCTTGCCGGAGGTGTCTGCCGAGCCGGTCGACTTGTCGCACGAAGACCTCGACGCAATGTACTCCGGCCACGCCATTCTGGTGAAGCCGCGCGCGCACGTGGACAATCGAGCCGGCGAAGCACTGCCCGAAGCAAAGGGACACTGGCTGTTCAGCACCTTGTGGCGCTATCGCCGCTACTACCGCAGCGCCGCCATCGCCGCCGTGCTGGCCAATGTGCTGGCGCTGGCCAGCATCTTCTTCACCATGAACGTCTACGATCGCGTGGTTCCCAACCAGGCCTTCGTGACGCTGTGGTCCTTGGGCATCGGCGTGATCATTGCAATGGTCTTTGAAGCGGTCATTCGCTTTGTGCGCGCACACCTCCTGGACGTTGCCGCCAAGAAAGCCGACCTTGTGCTGGGCGCGATGCTGTTCCGTCAAGCCTTGTCGGTAAAGATGGAGCACAAGCCGGCATCGTCCGGCAGCTTCGCCAACCAATTGCGCGAGTTCGAGTCGGTGCGCGACTTCGCTACCTCGGCCACGCTTGCGGCAATCTCCGACCTGCCCTTCGTACTTATGTTTGTTGGCGTGATCTTCGCCATTGGCGGACCGCTGGGCTGGATTCCGCTGCTGATCCTGCCGTTGATCATCATCATTTCAGTCAGTATCCAGTGGCCGCTGGCCCGGGTGATGAAGGAAAACCTGCGTGAGTCCTCGCTCAAGCAGGGCGTGCTGATCGAATCCATCGAAGGCATGGAGACGCTGAAGTCCACCGGCGGCACGGCCAACATGCAGCGTCGCTGGCAGCATTTCAGCGCGCTGCAGTCGGCTACCTCGATGAAGTCACGGCGCCTGTCGAGCATTGCCACCGGCACTGTCACTTTGCTGCAGCAGCTGCAGCTGCAGACGGTGGTTCTGGTCATCACCGGTGTCTATCTGATCACCGCCGGTACGCTCAGCATGGGCGCGCTGATCGGCACGGTGATGTTGGCTGGCCGCGCCACCGCACCGCTGGGCCAGGTGATTGGCTTGGCGGTGCGCTTCCAACAGGCCAAGGCCGCGCTGGAATCGCTGAACAAGCTGATGGCAATGCCGCGCGACCGCGATCCGGACCAGGATTATCTGCCAGTGCCAAACCTGAGCGGCCAGATCAGCCTGAAGAAAATCGGCTTCTCTTATCCCGCCCCACCGATGCAGCCCAATCCGCCGGTGCTGACGGACATCAACCTGTCCATTGCCCCGGGTGAACGCGTTGCGATTCTGGGCCGCATCGGTAGTGGCAAATCGACCTTGTTGCGAGTGATGTCACGCCTGTACTCGCCGACGGAAGGACAGATCTTCACCGACGGCCTGGATGTGAACCAGATCGATCCCGCCGACTGGCGCAAGGCCGTTGGCTTTGTGAACCAGGAAGCCCGCTTGTTCCACGGCACCCTGCGCGAGAACGTAATGCTCGGCTGCCCGGATGCCAGCGTCGATGAATTCGTGCGGGTGCTTCGGCTCACCGGGCTGGACCAGTTCGCTGCCTCACACCCGCGCGGCGTCAATCTGCCGATTGGCGAGAACGGCGATGGGGTTTCCGGTGGCCAGCGCCAGTTGATTTCGCTGGCCCGCACCTTGCTGGCCCGCCCCAGCCTGCTGTTGATGGATGAACCCACCAGTGCGATGGATGCACAAACCGAAGCTCAGTTCCTTGAGCACCTGCATCGTGCCACGCAGGGCCAGACGTTGGTGGTGATCACGCATCGCCCTTCCCTGCTCAACCTGGTGGACAGGGTGATCGTGATGGACAACGGCCGCGTCGTCGCCGATGGCCCCAAGGCCAATGTGCTTACCGCGCTGGGTGCAAACATCAATGGTGAAGCGCGTTCAGCTGCATCACCACCAGCTGCGACTGCAACCGCCGGGACAGTAGCTGCTTCCCCTGCCGATGCAGGCGCCGCTGCGGCAGCGCTTGCGGCAGCACGCGCTGCTGCCAGTGCCTCTCCACCTGCCCCAACAATCCAACCCGCACCACTACGTGTGCGGCAGACCAAACCGCAACAGCAGGAGGCTCAGTAATGTTCCCCTGGAAGAAATCCAAGCAAGACACTGCCTCGATCAGCGCCGCCGACGCGGCGTTCATGGACGACGTCTCCGAATCGCTGCTTGCCCAGACCACGCCGGGCTCGCGACTGGTTACCTACATGGTGCTGCTGGTCGTTGTTGTTGGCATCACCTGGGCACACTTTGCACGTGTTGAAGAGATCACCAAGGGCGAGGCCAAGATCGTCTCCAAAAGCCGCGAACAGGTCATACAAAGCCTGGAGGGCGGCATTCTGGCGGAGATGTCCGTGCACGAGGGTGATGTCGTGGAGAGCGGCCAGGTACTGCTGAAAATCGATCCCACCCGCGCCAATGCAAGCTATCGTGAGGCCTTGAGCAAAGTCATTTCGCTCAAGGCAACCATCGCCCGCCTGCGCGCCGAAGCTTATGGCGAGCCACTGGTCTTCGATGAGCAGGTGCGTGAGTTCGAGGAAGAAGTAGCCAGCGAAACCCGTGCATTCAACGCCCGTCGGCGCGCCCTTGAGGAGGGTGTGGCCTCGCTGGAGCAGAGCTATGCCCTGTCGATGCGCGAGATCAACCTTGCCCAGCCTCTGGCTGCGAAGGGCCTGTTGTCGGACGTGGAACTGCTGCGTATGCGCAGGCAAGCGAATGACATCCGCTCGCAGATCGTCGAGCGACGCAACCGCTACCGTTCCGATGCCAACTCCGAGCTGGTCAAGCTGGAGATGGAACTGTCACAGACCAGCGAGAACCTCGTTGGCCGTGCCGACGTGGTTGAGCGCACCACCATCACTGCACCAGTGCGTGGCACAGTGAAGAACGTGCGGGTCAATACCGTGGGCGGTGTGATCCAACCCGGCGAGCACATCCTGGAAATTGTTCCGCTCGAGGACCAGCTGCTGGTGGAAGGCAAGATACGTCCTTCCGATGTTGCGTTCCTGCGCCCGGGCTTACCCGCGAAGGTGAAGATAACCGCATATGACTATGGCATCTATGGCGGCCTGGATGGCAAGGTTGAGTTGATCAGCCCGGACACATTGAAAGACGAAGAAAAAGGTGGCGCTGGCCGTCCTGACAGAACCTATTACCGGGTGACGGTACTTACTGACAAGAGCGCACTGGAAGCCGGTGGCAAGGAGCTGCCAATCATCCCGGGCATGATCGCCTCGGTGGAGATCCGCACCGGCGAGAGGACCGTACTGGAGTATCTGCTCAAGCCTGTACTGAAGGCGCGCGAGGCATTCCGCGAGCGGTAATCGCCGCAGGCACCACCTTGCGTGGTCCCGGCAAGCACAGCGCGGCTGGGGCTCCCCAGGTACTTTCCGCCAAGAACGGTACCTCCCGGTCGCGCTGTGCTTGCCCGGGCCACGCATGGTCTTTGTGCTTGTAGGAGCGGCGCAAGCCGCGAAGCTCGCGCATTGTCAGATTGCGAAATGCGCGGTTGCCTACTGATCTCGAC
>NZ_JBRREH010000140.1:0-5500 GCF_056760175.1 Stenotrophomonas sp. STEN021
CGTCTTCTTCCGCTTGCCCGTGTGTTCCGCGTCCCCGAAGCTCAGCTGCATCGTCGTCATCCGTCGAACCTTGCGCTATTGTCGCCGAGGAATTGTTCAGAGCATCCTTAAGTGCATTCGATTGCTCAAGCAGATCAAATGCATCCCGGTAGGCGACGTCCTACCGGGAACCGGCCGGATCCCTTTTCAGTACAAACCACATCAAAGGGATTCAACTATGCAAATCAGCCAGTACCGCCCGGGCCCAATTGTGGGCCGCAATAAAGCCACGCTCCAGATCGCGCCGGCGATTGATGCCTCTGCCGTATGGCCGAGTTCGCCAACTTTGCGTCTGAAGGAACTGCTCAAACTGCTTTCGGTCAGCCGAAGCAAGGCATATGAACTGATGAAGACCGATCCAGACTTCCCCAAGGGAGTTCCGCTATACGACAGCGAGCAATCGCCAAAGTTCTATTGGACACACGAAGCCATTGCGTGGGTTCAGGGCCGCACCAACAAGTGCCGCAATCAGTTGGGGGGGAACTGATCATGAGCGCTTTTAAAGAAGTGTTGGCTGACGAGCGCAGTGCACTTGAGAAACTGAAGATCGCATTGGAGCAGGTATCGGCGAGCGGCAGGAACAAGCTCGAATCCGATTTCATGGAGGCCTATCCGCTCTTGGAGCAGCACTTGGCAGGCAAGAGGCGTAAGAAGCCAGTGATGGAAAGGTTCAACGGAGCATACGGACATCAACTGAGTCTGATCCAGTTTCGTAAGTTGTTGAACAGCGAGCGTCAACGTAGGCAGATGTGTGGTGAGCCGGTGGCGTGTGCTACCTGCGGGAAGCCATTGGATGAGGCCGCAGATGTAGTTGGTACTGCGGGCATCGAGGAGGAAGCACGATGAACAACATGCTCCCCCGAATGGCACCGGCCTATCCGATGGCTGCGTTTCTCGTCGTAGCTAGAGAAGCAGGGAACGAACTGCTTCGCAATGTGCAGGCGCCGGATGCGTTGATCGGTATGGGTCTAATCAATGCCATCTCGATGGCTTGTCAAGGCCTGATCGATGTGAAGCTACCAACAGGGCAGGTGCGCCCAGTGTCACAGAATTTGCTGCTGATCGCTGAGTCAGGCGAGCGCAAGTCGACGGTATCGTCGTTGTTGCTTGCTCCCTTCCGCGCGGCTGACAGCTTGGCATTGTCTCGCCATAAGCAGCAGATCGAGCAGTACCAGGCGGAGCTCGGATCTTGGCAGGCCAAGGGGAAAGGATTGCGTAGCGCAATCTCCAAAGCAGTTGCGAAGGGCAAGTCGACGACGGAGCTGGACAGTCAACTACTTGAGCATGCTCGGTCCAAGCCGAATAGGCCGCCTCTTCGTCACTTCCTCCGGCAGGACATCACGGCTAAAGCAGTGATGGAAGCAGTTCAGGGGGATGGTGAGTCGATTGCGATAACTACCGATGAAGGACACTTGCTTTTCAAGGGCGAAGCCATGTCGCACGTGGGGCTGCTAAACCGTCTTTGGGATTCGCCGGAAATGTTGCCTTTGGACCGTGCTCAGGATGAGCACCTAGTGGCAATGAATCCTCGCGTCTCGGTAAGCATCATGACCCAGTACGCGCCATTGAAGCAGTTTCTGGACAGGCGGGGATCGGTTGCGAAGGGAAGTGGTCATTGGGCGCGATATCTGGTGGGATACCCGCGCTCGACGATGGGGTTTCGCGGCGTAACAGATAGTGAGCTCGAATGGAGCCACTTGCTAGTCTTCCAGGCGCGAGTTCGCGGGCTCTTGGACACGTACCGAACAATGATGGAATCGGGAACTGTTACTCGCGAACAGATCGGGTTCTCGCCTGATGCAAAGGCGCGCTGGTTGGAGCTGGCCAGTCAAACGGAAGCGATGTTGCGCCAAGGCGAATACCTGAGCGATATCAACGATTTCGCATCCAAAGTGATGGAGATCCTTGGGCGACTTGCTGCAGCCATGCACTATTTTGGCAACGAAAGCGGAGATATAACGCTCGATACGCTCAATCGTGCGTTCGAGATTGTTCGGTGGCATATCGATGAGTACAAGAGCTTGTTCTCGCCGCAATTTATTGTCTCACAGGACCAAGTGGACGCCACTGCGGTCGCAAGGTACTTACGTACACGTGTCTGGCTAGGCCAAAACTCGAACACATTTGTGCCAAAAAACCACGTCCTTCGTAATGGGCCGGTACGTGATCGCGCCCGATTCGGCATGGCCTTGGAATTGCTTGTCTCCAGGGGGGCTCTTTGGATTCACAGGGACAATCGAACCAAGGCGACACACCTACAATTGGCAGATGGTTATTTCAACAGCGTAGGAATGTAGGCTTCCGGCGTCAGTCCAGGGCCCCGGCGACAAGCCGGGGCTTTTTCAGAAAATGTCATTCAAACATCATGCGATTCTGCGACAAAGTCGCAGAATCGCATGCTTTCGATCAAGCCTCAGGCTAGTTTACTGGGTTCGCCTGTTCCGTACCGTTCACGCGGAATTGAACATACTGTGCCTTCTCGGCCTCGGCCATGCCTTGAACGAACTGTTGGCCCAGGTGGCGCTCGGCATGCCGCTCCACGCCTTGTTCGCGCAGGCTGCGCGGATCAACCCGGGCATCGTAACCGTGCTGCGCTAGTGCTCTGTTTTGGGTTTCAGCTACTAGCTTGCGCATCTCCTTTACCTGCTGACGTAGTTCCAGTGGACTTTTACCTCCGCTATCCTTGCGGCAACCGCCAGCGCTCGGTTGCTTCGGGTTGTAACGTGAGAACATCCCCGCTGGAGTGCGATCGAGTCCATCCGGAATTCTATCCGAACACATCAGGTGGATGTGTGGGTTCGCAATGCCGCCAAGCTTCCCCTCTGGCGCGTGGATTGCGTATAGATACGGCTTGTTCCCGACTAGGTTTCCGACCAGTTGCTCCGCCAGATCAATTAGTTGCAACACGTTCATTTCGTTTGGCAGGGCAATCTCATGCTCGCGGTAAGCTGCGCCATTGGCACGCTCATGCTGGTCTGCCATGCGCCAGAACTGGTTGGGATCGGTTGCGGACCAGCCCGGCATGTTGCCGTAGCTGACATGGATCAAGTCGTCACGAGTGCTATGCGAGCCTTTTCGCTCAATGTACTTGGCGTGGCGTTGCGCACTGCCCTTCTTGCCGCTTTTGATGCTGTAGTGGAAGCTTGCCATCTGTGATCACCTTTTCTCTTTAGACAAGAAAAAGCCGTCAAGATCATTCTTGACGGCTGTCGTGAAGAGGGCCTCTCAGTTACCAATTGGGCACACGATAAGAAACGGTAAGTGCGCGTGCTCTTTCCATCTCCTATCCTCCGCATCAGTTCGGTGATCTGTCTGTGCTATCGGACTGTTGGCTCCATCTCCATAGAGATAGGGTCGAGTGGGTGAAAATTTACATCTTTTTAGTCGCGTCCTAGACTAGGAATCCAGTCATACCTAGTATTCTCCTTGCCATGTAGTGCGACAAAGGTCTGAGCAGCTTCCACCATATGACTTTGGTACAAGGCGGTCAGCTTGGGGATCAGAACGAGATTAAGTGACGTGTAGATTGCGGATAGAAGCTTCGCTTGCGCAGTTTGCAAGGACTGGTGCGAGCGCATCACGGTTGCTTGATTGAGCAGCGCATGGGTATACCAAAGCGTCCTTTCCGAATAGATGAACCATGCCATGGGTGGCATGGGCTCTAGTTGCTCACCTTTTCTATTGATGAAAGCATCAAGTTGCTTTTGAGGGGGTACGAGCTTTGAGCTATATCGCCGCGATGTCTTCGGCTTTGACTTCATCTTTCGTTGATGCCTGACGGAACAGAAAGCCGCAACGATGTGCACGACCGCGATGGGATTCGGGTTTTCATCGCTCGGTAGCTTGATCGACTCTAAATATGCGGCGAGTGCATACTTGGCTCTGATGGCGTCCTGCTTCTCGAGGATGTCGCTGGCTCTATACTTAAACGTGGTAACTTTTTTTACCAGTCGGGCAATTTCCTTTGCATTGTCAATGCAGAATTTCGGCACGTCAGCGAGTGACATGAAAGGGGTGTGGCCTTGGATGGAAACACCATGCACCGGAGGAATCGATTTGCAGAGTTCACTTAAATCTACCTGCATGTTTCCTGGTATTCTGTCATTCGGAATCGTGCGGTTCGTGGTGATCTCGAAGTTCAGCATATGCAGAAACTCAAGCGATCTAAGGTAGACATACGTAGAAATGTGCAGGCGTTTCTCCTTTTCCGCAGGGGTAACCGTGCGCATGAACTCTTCCGTCTTCGCGGTCAAATATGCATCAGCTTCGAGCAGGAGGTTGGCATCTTCAACGATATGGAGGTGGGTGAGAAGTACTTCGTCGATCGCTTCGTTTGTTCCTAACCAATAAGCGTGAGGAGTATGCTGCGGATTGAATAAGGCATCGATATGCTCCTTCTCTTCTTTAAATATTTCACGCTCTAGCTCAAAGATGATGTGGCGTTTAGCTTCTAGAACCTTTCCACTCTCTTCTGTTGGAGGGAGAGTAAGTATATTCATGGCGACTTCGGAATCTGCACCTGGTGGCTCAATAAGGCCGATTAGATGCATGCCCTTTTTAAAGGTGTTTAAATAAAGGCTCTTGATGGTCTTGATGTCGGCGAGAGGGTGTTTCTCAGTTACGCTCTTTAGCGGCTTGCCCGAAATGGATCGAAGGAGTCGTAGGACCGTGTCGAGCTGATTGATGCTCATCACACTGCCTCCCGAGTAGTCTTCGTTTGTCGTCTTTTCATATGTGAGCTCATCCATCAGATCTTTGAGAGTTGCTGTCTGGGAATCGCCATTGGTATGGGTATGGTTGTCACCAAAGTCAAAGCGGGATGGGCGCTTTGTGGGAGAAGTCATTGCTTGTCCAAACTCCTGAAGCTTTAATTGCTGAAACGATTAATCCAATTATGGAATCTCATGATTCCATTCATTGCTAAGAGAGGCAGGATGCGGAGTTTCCTGCTTGTACTGGACGCCCGTTCGACAAGGGCGACGCATTGTATTGTAGTCAACAGGGGGGATGGCGGGCTCCACCGAGGTGAGTGTGGAGGACTAAGGGATTGTAGAGCCCGTCGAAGTAGTTGGACATGTTCGAACGCGCAAACGCTCCTGCCCGCTGGAAAGAGGGCTTGGTACGTGCGTGAGCTCTTCAATCAGACCAACCTGCAGATGCGCGGGCGTCCTACAGCATCCCATGCGCCCTTGTTTGACGTAAGTAGCCAGTTCCTAATTGGCGTAAATAAGGGGTTTGATCAGACGCGGCTTTCCTCGGCAGTAGCTGAGAACAATGCGCGCACTAACTTGGATGCTGTATTTATTTCAGTGTAACGAGATGGTTCTGAGGACGTACATTTACGCGCCGTGCTAGGGAAGGTCTGATCAAAGCGCTCTGATACTTGGATTTCAGCGTCAAGGCGCCAAGTCGACCTCGATATGATCGATTTTGCGCCGTTTCTGACGCTTTTCGACGGGTT
>NZ_JBRREH010000141.1:0-5399 GCF_056760175.1 Stenotrophomonas sp. STEN021
CCCCTTACATTGTGTGGGGTTGTCGGGCCCTCTGTTGGCTCTTCTTGTTTTTGCTTGCGTGGGCCCGCTGCGTCGTGGGGCGCGCAAATAAAAAAACGCGGGCGCGGGTGGCGCCCTCGTCTGCATTCCCTCACTCCTCCCAGCTTACAGCCGCACCAGCAGATGCTTGGCCATTGCGCCGTGCAACTTGCCGATGCCGCGTGCCAGATGCAGGGTGCCGAACAACAGCAGCACGCCTGCTCCCACCGACGCCGGCCATAACCAGAATGCATTGGCAACGTTCACTCCATTGATCCATACGGCCACCGCTTCAGTGGTGAACAGGCGCGCAACCGGTGCAAACACCAAGGCCAACGACGTCGTCAGCAGGGTCGTCGCCACGGTGAAGTACAGAATGCCCAGCGGCAACATCAGCAGGAAATACAGCATCGTCAACCACGTGCGGCTGTCCGAGAACATCGCGCCGATGCGCTGCATCCAACCCTGGCTGCGGTCGGTATAGGTCGGACGACGCGGCATGCGCACGCCCAGCATGGTTTCGATGATGCGCCCTTCAACCAACGACAACACGCGCACCGAGCCCAGGAACAGCAGCAGGACCGGAATACCGATAATCACGATCAACAGCGATACCGACAGCGACAAACCGGAGACCACCCAGGTAAAGAAGAAGATACCGGTGGCCAGCGACAACAGCATGTAGAACAGCGCGCCATAGGTGTGCGGGTCCATCGCCACGCCGAAGAACCGAGCCAACAAGGAGCGCGGCGCAGCCTTGCGAACCGGCGCTGCCACATTCGGTTCAGCCGCCGATGCAACGCCCTCGACTGCCGCCGCAACCGCCGGCATGGCAGGTGCCGCCGGCCCTGGTGTACGCAGGGCACGATTCACCGTCACTTCGGTCTCGCGGTAGATCTCTGCAACTTCTTCAGGCGCACCATAACTGCTGGCGACACCGGCAATCACCTCGGCTTCGCTCTTGCCCGGCTGCTCGGCCAGCTCCGAGCGCAGATACTCCTCGGCGTCGTACAACGCGTCCTGGATCATCGCCGGATCGGCACCACTCAATGCGGCACGCAGCTGATCCAGATATTCGGGAATCGTCGTCGGCAGCGCTCGCACGGTGTATTCGGTGTTCATCAGTTGACTCCTTCCAGTACGGACTCGACCGAGTCGCGGGTGGCATTCCAGGCGGCGACCCATTGCCGCAATGCGGCGCGGCCATCGTCATTGATGCGGTAGTAGCGCCGCGGCGGTCCAGCCACCGATGGCTCCACATGGCTTTCCAGCAGGCCCGCGCCTTCCAGGTTGCGCAGCACCGGGTACAAGGCGCTCTGCTTGCCACTGAGCACCCCGTCGCCAACCCGCTCCAGCTCCTTGGCGATCAGATAGCCGTACAGCGGCTCCGGTGCCTTGGCCAGCACCGCCAGCAAGGCCAGCGACACCGTGCCTGTGCTCAATTCCTTCTGGAACTTGCGCAGATGGGCATCCAACTCAGTCATGGCCTTCACTCCTGCCGACTAGCGTGAAGCAGATACTAGTACTTAGTTCGCTATAGTGAATATGCCGGTAGTCACCCCCACCTCGGTCATAAGGCTGGCGGGCAGCGCAGGCAATCGCGCAGAATCTGGGCACACCCAACTGGAATGCGCCCGATGACGCTACGTCCCTGCCTGCTTGCGCTGGCTCTGTCGCTGTCCCCGCTGCCGCTGCTGGCGGCCGACGCCCCCGCCAAGTACCGCAGCGCGCAGGAGATCATCGATGCCGCCCCGGCCAGCGACTGGCACACCCCTGCAGCCGAGAACACGCTGTACATGGATGTGGAAGGTGGCCGCGTCATCATCGAGTTGGCCCCGCAGTTCGCTCCCGAGCACGCTGGCAACATCCGCACGATGGCCAGGGAGCACTTCTGGGACGGGCTGAGCATCTACCGTTCGCAGGACAACTTCGTGGTCCAGTTCGGCGACGCTGATGCCGACGATACGGCCAAGGCCAAGTCGATGGGCAGTGCCAAGACCCATCTGCCTGCGGAGTTCCAGCGCCCGCTGGAAGGGCTGGCCTTCACCCCCCTGCCCGACCGCGATGGTTGGGCCGCCAGGACCGGCTTCGTTGGCGATTTCGCGGTCGGTAGTGATGGCAAGAACGCCTGGTTGGCGCATTGCTATGGCGCGCTCGGTGCCGGCCGCAACAACGATGAGGACAGCAGCGTCGGCGCGGAGCTCTATGTGGTCACCGGCCAATCGCCGCGCCAGCTGGACCGCAACATCACCCTGGTCGGTCGCGTGCTCAAGGGCATGGAACTGCTCAGCACGATCAAGCGCGGCCCCGACCCGATGGGCTTCTACGACGATCCGGCACAGCGTACGCAGATCAAGGCCATCACCCTGGCCAGCGAACTGCCGGAAGCGCAGCGGGTAAACCTGCAGGTGTTGCGTACCGATTCGAAGACCTTCGCCGATGCGGTGGAAGCGCGTCGCAACCGCGTGGACGGTTTCTACAAGCGCGCCGCAGGCCATATCGACCTGTGCAACATCCCGTTGCCGGTGCGCATCCGGTAAAAGAGCGAACCATGTAGTGCCGAGCCATGCTCGGCAGATGCCTTACCGGGAACATCCATTGCCGAGCATGGCTCGGCAATGGATGTGTGTCTGTTGGTTTGGTTGGGAACGCCCCTGCCGAGCAAGGCTCGGCACTACAGGTACGGCTGCTTGACATGCCATGGCAATCAGGCGCTTAATTAATTAACGAATTAGTTAATTGATTACTCATGCCCGCCGACCAGATATTCGAAGCCCTTGCCTCACGCCCGCGCCGGGAGATCCTGGCCTATCTGTCGGCACAGGAACTCACCGCAGGGGAAATCGGCCAGCGTTTCGAGATGAGCGCGCCGGCCATATCGCGCCACCTCTCGGTTCTCGCCGCTGCCGGACTGGTCCAGAGCGAGCGCCGCGGCCAGTTCGTTTTTTACCGGCTTACCCCCGACAACATGGTCAACACCTTGAGTCGCTTTGCCTTCGAGGTCTGCCCAACAGCAGGCCCGCTGCAACGCGAATCACGTCGCGCCGTCAGGACCAAGGCAAAACCCGCCAGCTGACTACCACGAGGCATCGCATGGAACGCAGTCGCACTCCCAACCAAAGCAGCTTTCCGCAGGTCTCGATCACTGCCAGTGATGGCAGCCGTGCCGCGGAAGTCACACTGCTGACCCAGCTCGATGTAGGTGCTGGAGATGCAGTCGCAACCGCGGCAGGTGCACGCCAGGCCCAGCATGCACATTTCAACGATGCGCTGGACGAGCCCTCCGCGCGGCTTTCAGCTCCCGACCTGGCTGCCGGCGACAACGCCGCGCTTTACACGTTCTCGGTGGGCCGCCATGGTCATCCATTCCATCGTCATGCTGCACCGCGTGTATTCACTGCGATCAGCGGCAGCGGTGGTGCCCGTCTGCGTTTCATCGCCGCCGGTTCGGCCTGCGACACACCGCAGGATATCCAGCACGCCCTGCGTCACGTCGAGATTCCCGCCGATTGCCTGTTCACGGTGCGCATGGTCGCCAACACCTGGCACCGGTTCGAGCCGCTGCGCGGCAATGGCAGGCACCCGGCCCTGTTCGCGGTTTCCTGCCATCCCGATGAAACCGCAGGCGCGCTGGACACCGCACAACAGGCACAGGTCATGCGCGGCGAAGCCGACCTCGCCAGCCTCACTGAACTGATGCCGGCAGTACTGCAGCAGCACACACAACAGGCGCAGGTGTGGACCAGCGTCCTCAGCTTCGACCCACAGCCGCGGCAAGCCTGGGCCTGTGCGCAACTGCGTCGTCATGCAGGGCAGGTACGCCAACTGCTGGTGCAACTCCGCCCACGCAGCGGTATCCGTTCGCAGCGACTGCCCGCCCTGGAAACACACAGCAGCCATCAACTGCCGCCGAACTCGCTGCTGGCCAAGCAACTGCCGCGTCACCACCATCAGGACCACGTGGAGGTTCAAATCAATCCGCGCTGGCTCGGCGGCAGCAATCCGGAACAACTACTGGCAGCGCTGCTCACCGCCTTCATCCAACAACCCGCCGGCAGCGTCAGCGGCCTGATGCGGTTGCGGAATCTATTGGCGCGGCCGTTGCGACTGCGCACCTCCTCACTGGGCTGCCCGGTATCGTCGCTATTGAGCGATGCGCCGACACAACGCTTTGCCCAGCGCTTCCCGGTGCTGGCCATGTCCAGCAGTACCAACGCGGCGCAGGTGCTGCTCGGCGCCGATGATCGTCACCTTCAATTCCGCTCCAGCGTCACGGTGCAGCGCGACGGCGAGCTGATCACCTTCAGCCTTTCCACGCGGGTGTATTGCCGCAATCCCTTCGGGCACCTGTACATGGCCGCGGTGGACCCGGTGCATCGTCATTTCATCGCACCGAAGATGTTGAAGACCGCCGTCAATTGCCTGCTTGAGGAGGCCGCAACAGCCCTCCCTGCCGGCGCCGCGGCCATCGTGACGATGTGAACGGCGGCATCGTTCAGCCGATGGGACGATGCAGGCAGTAAACGGCGACTACCGGAGCTGCCTGTATCGCAGTAGTTTGACGTTTCGTCCTGAAGGAGGCTGCCATGGCCCACGTCACCATTGAATCAACGGGAAGCAACTACGCCCATCGCATCAGCAACGGCGTCCACCAGCTTGTTGCCGATGAGCCTGCCCGGCTGGGTGGGCAGGACGCAGGCATGGCGCCGTTCGACCTGTATCTGGCATCGCTGGCCGCCTGCACTGCGATTACCTTGCGGATGTATGCGGAGAAAAAAGGCTGGGAGCTGGGTGAGTTCAACGCCGAGCTAACCTCCAGCCGCGATGAAGCCGGTAAGCTGCAGGTGCACCGCATTCTTTCCGCTACCGGCGCGTTGACCGAGGAACAATGGGAGCGACTACTGGACGTAGCCACCCGCACACCGGTCACCAAAGTGATGGGCGAAGGTGCAACCATCACCAGCGAATACCGCGCCCTGAAGAGTTGAGACGCCATGTTTACGATTGTTGTTATCTGGGATGCAGACAACGCCGAAGTGACCCAATGGGACGAGACGCCGTGGGTCACTACCTTCAAGGATCGCGAAGTGTCCTTGCGGGCTGGCCCGCGTGAGCGTGTGGATGCCAACGGCGTCAGCAGCCAGGTGGCGGTCTATCTGCCCGATGAGTTCAACGAAGAAGAGTTCCAGGACCTGTTTGCCGCGCACGAGAAGCGGATTCCGGAGCTGCATCTGCACGGCTGATGCTTGATGTGCGTGGGCTGTTTGTAGGAGCGGGGGGGGGGGGGGGGACCCGCGCCGGAGAAGAAACACCACCAGAAACAGCGGGCCCGCGGCCCCACCCCACCCAAAGACAAATAGAACTGGGGGGGGCCCCCCCCC
>NZ_JBRREH010000142.1:2500-5368 GCF_056760175.1 Stenotrophomonas sp. STEN021
AAGTAACCAGAGGAAAAGAAATCAACCGAGATTCCCTGAGTAGCGACGAGCGAACGGGGAACAGCCCTTAAGCTGGTATGGTTCTAGAAAAACGGTTTGGAAAAGCCGGCCATAGAAGGTGATAGCCCTGTATTTAAAAGGGCCATGCCAGTGAAGACGAGTAGGGCGGGGCACGTGAAACCCTGTCTGAATATGGGGGGACCATCCTCCAAGGCTAAATACTACTGACCGACCGATAGTGAACCAGTACCGTGAGGGAAAGGCGAAAAGAACCCCGGAGAGGGGAGTGAAATAGATCCTGAAACCGTGTGCGTACAAGCAGTAGGAGCTCGAAAGAGTGACTGCGTACCTTTTGTATAATGGGTCAGCGACTTACTGTTCGTGGCAAGCTTAACCGTATAGGGGAGGCGAAGGGAAACCGAGTCTGATAAGGGCGCATAGTCGCGGGCAGTAGACCCGAAACCGGGTGATCTAGTCATGCCCAGGGTGAAGGTGCGGTAACACGCACTGGAGGCCCGAACCCACTCCCGTTGCAAAGGTAGGGGATGAGGTGTGATTAGGAGTGAAAAGCTAATCGAACCCGGAGATAGCTGGTTCTCCTCGAAAGCTATTTAGGTAGCGCCTCATATGTATCCTCTCGGGGGTAGAGCACTGTTATGGCTAGGGGGTCATCGCGACTTACCAAACCATTGCAAACTCCGAATACCGAGACGGACTGTATGGGAGACACACGGCGGGTGCTAACGTCCGTCGTGAAAAGGGAAACAACCCAGACCCACAGCTAAGGTCCCAAATTTTGTGCTAAGTGGAAAACCATGTGGAAAGGCACAGACAGCCAGGAGGTTGGCTTAGAAGCAGCCACCCTTTAAAGAAAGCGTAATAGCTCACTGGTCGAGTCGGTCTGCGGGGAAGATTTAACGGGGCTAAGCACAGAACCGAAGCTTGGGGTGCATAACTTTGTTATGCGCGGTAGAGGAGCGTTCCGTAAGCCTGTGAAGGTGAGTTGAGAAGCTTGCTGGAGGTATCGGAAGTGCGAATGCTGACATGAGTAACGATAATGCGGGTGAAAAACCCGCACGCCGAAAGCCCAAGGTTTCCTTGCGCAACGTTAATCGGCGCAGGGTGAGTCGGCCCCTAAGGCGAGGCAGAAATGCGTAGTCGATGGGAAGCAGGTTAATATTCCTGCACCTCGCGTAAGTGCGATGGAGGGACGGAGAAGGTTAGGTGTACCAGGCGTTGGTTGTCCTGGGGAAAGGCGGTAGGTTTGGATCTTTGGCAAATCCGGGATCCTTTAAGACCGAGCACCGAGACGAGTCTTTAAGACGAAGTCACTGATACCACGCTTCCAGGAAAAGCTCCTAAGCTTCAGCTTACGCAGACCGTACCGTAAACCGACACAGGTGGGTAGGATGAGAATTCTCAGGCGCTTGAGAGAACTCGGGTGAAGGAACTAGGCAACATGGCACCGTAACTTCGGGAGAAGGTGCACCCTTTTTGGTGGCTCATGCGAGCTATAGCTGAAGAGGGTCGCAGTAACCAGGCCGCTGCGACTGTTTATCAAAAACACAGCACTCTGCAAACACGAAAGTGGACGTATAGGGTGTGACGCCTGCCCGGTGCTGGAAGGTTAATTGATGGGGTCAGCCGCAAGGCGAAGCTCTTGATCGAAGCCCCAGTAAACGGCGGCCGTAACTATAACGGTCCTAAGGTAGCGAAATTCCTTGTCGGGTAAGTTCCGACCTGCACGAATGGCGTAACGACAGCGGCGCTGTCTCCACCCGAGACTCAGTGAAATTGAAATCGCTGTGAAGATGCAGCGTTCCCGTGGCAAGACGGAAAGACCCCGTGAACCTTTACTATAGCTTTACACTGAACGTTGAGTTCGTCTGTGTAGGATAGGTGGGAGGCTATGAAACTGTGGCGCTAGCTGCAGTGGAGCCATCCTTGAAATACCACCCTGTCGTGCTTGACGTTCTAACCTAGGTCCATTATCTGGATCGGGGACCGTGTATGGTGGGTAGTTTGACTGGGGCGGTCTCCTCCTAAAGAGTAACGGAGGAGCTCGAAGGTACGCTCAGCGCGGTCGGACATCGCGCACTGTGTGCAAAGGCATAAGCGTGCTTGACTGCAAGATCGACGGATCAAGCAGGTAGGAAACTAGGACTTAGTGATCCGGTGGTTCTGTATGGAAGGGCCATCGCTCAACGGATAAAAGGTACTCCGGGGATAACAGGCTGATACCGCCCAAGAGTTCATATCGACGGCGGTGTTTGGCACCTCGATGTCGGCTCATCACATCCTGGGGCTGTAGTCGGTCCCAAGGGTATGGCTGTTCGCCATTTAAAGTGGTACGCGAGCTGGGTTCAGAACGTCGTGAGACAGTTCGGTCCCTATCTGCCATGGGCGTTGGAAGTTTGAGAGGGGCTGCTCCTAGTACGAGAGGACCGGAGTGGACGAACCTCTGGTGTTCCGGTTGTCACGCCAGTGGCATTGCCGGGTAGCTATGTTCGGAAGCGATAACCGCTGAAAGCATCTAAGCGGGAAGCGCGCCTCAAGATGAGACTTCCCGGGGCACAAGCCCCCTAAAGGAACCATATAGACTATGTGGTTGATAGGTCAGGTGTGTAAGTGCAGCAATGCATTGAGCTAACTGATACTAATGATCCGTGTGGCTTGACCATATAACCTCAAGTTGCCTTGGCCGACATGACATGTCGATAGACTCCAAGTGCACGCTACGTCACAAGATCCATGAGAGGCAGGCGCCTAAATCCGTACTTTGGATGGCGACGCTCCAACCGTCTCCCTGATGAAATTAGCGCTATGGAACCACCCGATCCCATCCCGAACTCGGAAGTGAAACGTAGC
>NZ_JBRREH010000143.1:0-5139 GCF_056760175.1 Stenotrophomonas sp. STEN021
CTGCTCTTCGGTGAACTTCGACTTCTTCATGGCAAAACCACCTCTCTGCTTGGGGTTAGTTTCGCCGAATTTCTCTACTTTTGGCTGGCTCAAAAAGCTGGGAGGTGGTCAGACACCATGACACTTTTGGAT
This sequence comes from Stenotrophomonas sp. STEN021, assembly GCF_056760175.1. Classification (NCBI taxonomy): domain Bacteria; kingdom Pseudomonadati; phylum Pseudomonadota; class Gammaproteobacteria; order Lysobacterales; family Lysobacteraceae; genus Stenotrophomonas; species Stenotrophomonas sp. STEN021. Next base: position 133 of record NZ_JBRREH010000143.1, read on the forward strand.
GTGAGCCGGATTCTAAAAATTTCCGAAAACACAGCGCGCAACCGACTGAGTCGAGGGTTTCCGATGCCCCCCCCTCCTTTCGAGTAGGGCGGCGACGATTGTTTCTCACTGCCGAAGTCAAACAGTGGGTGGCTCGACAGGCGGCTTCCGGGGGTGCTCACTCCAATGCGGAGCCGCCCATGACCTAGACCTGTAGATATCTATACGGGACATAAAAAACCCCCAAGCGTTGGCGCGCTCGGGGGCTCGGGATGCAGCAACAAATTGACACCTGCGATTTTCTGCATCCTTCTCCCTGTCGTCAAGTGTCGCCGCCCTGATGGGGCTCGACGACTGGCGGTCTGTGCTCCGATCTCAGTGATGGATCGGGACAGGTAACCGCGCCTATGAGGATGCATAATGAGTTTGTTGAAAGACGTGTGCCGGCTACTGCTGCGCACCGATCTGTCGAATCGACAGATCGGCGAGAAGCTAGCTTGCTCGCCCACCACTGTAGGGCGCTATCGGCAGCGACTGAGCGAAGAAGCACTGGTTTCATGGGAGCAAATCGAGCCACTTAATGAGTTGGCGCTAGATCGAAAGCTCAACCCCCACCGGAGCCGTCACAAGAAGTTGTTCATCGAGCCAGATTGGGCTGACGTGCACAAAGAGCTGCAGCGTCGTGGCGTCACGCTCGTGCTGCTACACGAGGAGTACGCACTGGGCCTCGAATCCGGCGCGATGTCGGAGACCGAGTTTCGGCGGCGCTATCGCCGCTATGCGCGTGCTCGTGGCTTAGTTATGCGCCAGATCCACTGGCCTGGCCAGAAACTGTTCTTGGACTACTCCGGTGTCCGGCCATCACTCACCGATCGTGCTACCGGCAAAAAGACGCCGGTGGAACTGTTCGTGGCTGTCATGGGCGCCAGCCGTAAGACTTTCGTCTATGCAGTGCACACCCAGCGATTGCCCGATTGGATCATTTGTAATGCCAAAGCACTGGAGTTCTTTGGTGGCGTACCCACGTTTCTGGTTCCCGACAATCTTAAGGCAGCGGTCACGTCCATCTCGCGACAGGAGGGGGCACTGTTGAACATGACCTACGCCGAGTTTGCGGCGCACTACGATACCGTCGTGCTGCCAACACGCCCACGGCGGCCCAAGGACAAGGCGGCAGTCGAGGTTGGAGTACAGATTGCCCAGCGTTGGATTCTTGCGCGCCTGCGCAATCGGGCCTTCTACACGCTCAGTGATTTGAACGCCGCGATCGCAGAGCTGACCGAGCGAATGAATGCCCGTCCGATGCGCGGTTGCGGCGGCAAAAGTCGCCAGCAGCTCTTCGACGAGTTGGATGCCCCTGCGCTTGATCCCTTGCCGGTGGTTTCATACGAGTTCGCCGAATGGAAACTCAAGGTTTCCGTCTCGCAGGACTATCACGTTCCATGCGCTGGACGTTATTACTCGGTGCCTTACGTCTTGGTCGGCGCCAAAGTCAACGTCAAGGCCACACATGACTGGATGATGGTTTTTCACCGTGAACGCCGTGTCGCATCCCACCGGCGGCGGTACGACGACCTGGGTGGCTGTAGCACTCTGGATGAGCACCAACCCAAGGCGCACCGCGCCTACTCGCAAGATGATGCGAGTGTGCTGATTGCATGGGCAGAGCACTTAGGTGGTGCTGTACATCGTTTCGTCTTGCACCACATTGAGTTCCATCGACGGCCAGCGCAATCACTGCAGGCCTGTCGTGGTCTGCAAAAGTTGGTTCGTGAATACGGCTCCGAACGAGTGCAGGCTGCCTGTGACCGATCGCTACACGCCCATGCCAACAGCATCAGTTCGGTGAAGTCGATGCTTCAACGCGGCATAGAGCACACACCGCTCACAGGCGCACTCGCCGCCAACGACGATCCCATACCCGCCCACGAGAACGTGCGCGGCGCGTCTTACTACAGCTAACCCACCACGAGAACCTAACATGACCCTGCAAAACACGATGGACGGACTACGCGATCTCCGGCTAAGCGGGATGCTGGAGGGGCTGGAGCAGCAGCTTAGCCAGATGGCGTATACCGAGTTGGCATTCGAGCAGCGCCTGGGGCACTTGGTCGATGCCGAAAGCAGTCACCGCGACAGCCAGCGACTGCGACGACTGCTCAAGAACGCACGCCTCAAGGTCAACGCTGAGCCCGAAGCCATCGACTATCGTCCGGGCCGTGGCTTGGATCGTTCAGTGGTGGCGGATCTGCTGACTTGCCGCTGGATCGAGCGTCAACAGAATGTGCTGGTCACTGGCCATACCGGCACCGGCACCGGCAAGACTTGGCTCGCTTGTAGCCTGGGTGTGCAAGCGGCGCGCAAGGGTCTCACCGTCGCCTACAAGCGGGTCGGTCGCTTACTCGAAGAAATGGAAATCGCCCATGTTGATGGTTCGTTGATGAAGCTGCGGAACCAGCTGGCCAAAGTGCAGCTGCTGATTTTGGACGACTTCGGTCTGACGCAACTCACTGGCCGTGGCCGTGCAGATCTGCTTGAGGTGCTGGATGATCGCGTCGGAACCGGCGCCACTCTCATCGCAGGCCAACTACCGGTCAAGGACTGGCATGGATTCATCAACGATCCGGCGTTGGCTGATGCGATTTTGGATCGGCTCATCCACAGCAGCCACAAGCTCACGCTCAAGGGCGAGTCGATGCGCAAGCGAAAAATCGGCGCGAACGGCGACCTAGTTCCAATCCTCTAATCAATGGGGAGCAGAGGGGACGGCCGTAGCCCGCCCCCCCTTCTATTTCAACGCTCGCGGTGACTAGCGGAGAACTCACCCCAAGCTTGCTCCAATGCATCTAACACATGGTCTCCGTGCCTTGAGAGGTAGGCCCGTATCTCTTGCAGGCTACTTGCGGTTACAGGAAAAGCCTTGTCAGCACGAACGTCCACCGCCAAATCAGCCACGTTGTCATCGCGGTCAAGCTGAGTCAGGAGCCAACGGTGGAAAGAAGAGCGGGACTTCTGATAGGCAGCACTAATGGACACCGCCTTTGCCGCCAGCAGGTTTATTGCGTCCTCCGGCCGACGCCACTTTGCCCGCCACGGCGCGCTTGCCTCGTTCCAGCGTTCGATTGAGTCCAAGTACCGCATTTCATCGGACTGGCCCCGATGCAGGCCCGTATCGCTGAAATGATCGGGCGTGCTGAACAGATCACAGCGTGCGCAGTAGTAGACGGAAGGGTCCTGCTCGTCCTGGTCGCCATGCAGGTAGTACCTAGTCCGCGCCGAAGCTTTGGTTGCCTCGGGGATCTTCTCTCGGCGCGCGACCGACAGATCGCACGCCTTTGAAAGAAGTGACCAGTTGGCGAAACCTTGTTCTGCTGCAACCAGATCGAGGGCTTCGGCATGAATCAAGGAACTCTCACGCGCTACCTTCTTGGCCTGACGCTTGAGGCGGCTGATCTGTGCAGACGAAAAACTATTGGCCATGACTCTATATCCGCGGTCGCTACAAGATCGATGCGCCCACACACCAAGCCAGCGGCGACCTTTGAAGGTCAAGGCAGGTCTAGTAGAAACTCCCGCGCTGTCAGTTCGACTTCGCCTTGTGGACGAGCGGGCCCGCGCATGGGCCTGTTTGTTAGCTTACAACGGATGATCGGCTCGTGCCAAGACAGCGTCGGAGGGGGGGCGAATCGCCCCAGAGCGGACACATAGCTTGTCCAGCCTGGCCAACCTATGGTGTTGGGTCCAAAAGCTCGCTCCGGCTCACTGTCCAGTTGGATGGCGGCGCTGACCAGATCATTTGGCGTCGCTGTCCAGTTTGTTTGGCGGCACTGATCAGTTTGTTTGGCGCTGGGTGATCAGGTGGTTGCCGTTTGGCATCAAGAGTCCTTGAGCCGATAGGCGCCCACCACCATGGATCGAAGCCGGTCTCGTTCTCGGTTCGCAGGACAGGCCTTTCTTCCAACTGGTACGATCCGCCGCCGTACCCGACAGAGAAATCATCAATGTCCGATCTTCCACCTCTTCCCAGCCTCGCGCTTGGACGCTATCGCCATTTCAAAGGCGGCGAATACGAAGTCATCGGCATCGCCCGGAGCAGCGAAACATTGGAGGCCCTGGTGCTCTACAAGCCCTTGTATGGCGACCTGGGCGTGTGGGCCCGGCCCTATACGATGTTCGTGGAGCAGGTGGCTGTCGAAGGTGTCTCCCAACCAAGGTTTGCCTACCAAGGCTGATACCCGCGTGCAGGCGTGACCACTTCACACGCAGCACCGTGCAAGAGCCGAAAAGAACCACAACGAGACGGACCTGCGCAATGACAAGTCCGGAGGCAGCTCACGCTATCGATGCCCCCACCTCTTGAACGCAATCGCTGCCGTCTCAGCTCGTAATCTGCGCTCATTCCGCCGTGCCCACTCCTCGCATCCCGCCTTACCGGTCTCATAGCTCCGGCAGTTGCGCGGCGGATGCAGCACCGCTCCACCAGGTGGAGGCAGGTGGTACGCGAGGTTCACGAACCACGATCCGTCCAGCCGCTCGACCAATCGGGATACGGCAATCTCATTGACGTAAATCGCCGTGAGTTGGCTCTCGAAGTCGGCCACCTTGGCCCATTTGAAGTTCTGCGGAAGCATGGCCCAGCATGGCGCCGCGCTGTCTCAGAAGCTGGGACGAGAGGCGGATTGGCGACAATCATTTCAGTCAGCCAAGGGGCAGTGACTTGAATGATCTTTTAGGCAGATCTTCGACGTAGTGACCTATGGCCGACCTGCGTACTTTTAGGAAAATGATGGAACCCTTGCGATATCGAGCGTCAGCGCACAGCCTGACAATACCTGCGTTTTCCATCTGAACTCTCGTTCTTAAGCATCCTTTCCACGATCGTGATGAAACGACAGTACCGCGATCGATGGTGCTGCTACCTAGGGATGCTCTGAACAATTCCTCGGCGACAATAGCGCAAGGTTCGACGGATGACGACGATGCAGCTGAGCTTCGGGGACGCGGAACACACGGGCAAGCGGAAGAAGA
>NZ_JBRREH010000144.1:0-5028 GCF_056760175.1 Stenotrophomonas sp. STEN021
CACCTCCCCGTCACCCGCGCCCCGGGCGCGCGGGCGCCGCCCCCCCCCCCCCCGCCCCCGCCCGCGCCCCCCCACCCCCCCCCCCGCGCCCCCCCCCCCCCCCCCACTACGCTCCCTCCCTTTGGCCGCAGGCCAAGGGGAGGGTTGGGGAGGGATGGCTTCTTGCCGGGAAAGCCCCAGCCGAGCATGGCTCGGCACTACGTTGCTTATCTGTAGCCGGCTGCCTGCAGCTCGAACAACTCCGCGTAACGGCCACCTTCAATCATCAGCTCTTCGTGGGTGCCGCTGGCTTCGATGCGGCCGTCAGCCAGCACCAGGATGCGGTCAGCCATGCGCACCGATGAAAAACGGTGCGAGATCAGCACGGCGGTGCGGTTGTCCGACAGCTCCTTGAATCGCTGGAATACCTCGAACTCGGCACGCGCATCCAGCGCTGCGGTCGGCTCATCGAGGATCATCACCTGCGCGTCGCGCATATAGGCGCGGGCGATGGCGATCTTCTGCCACTGGCCACCGGACAGGTCCACGCCGGTCTTGAAGCGGCGGCCGATCAACTGCTCATAGCCCGCAGGCAGGCCATCGATCACTTCATCGGCCAGTGCGCGCCGCGCGGCATTGCGGATGCGCTCCTTGTCGTTCATGGCCTCGACCAGACCGACGCCGATGTTCTCGCCGGCAGACAGGTGATAGCGCACGAAGTCCTGGAAGATCACCCCCATGTTGGCGCGCAGGTCATCCAGGTCATAGTCACGCAGGTCGCGGCCATCAAGCAGGATGCGGCCTTCGTCCGGGTCGTACAGGCGTGCCAGCAGTTTGACCAGGGTGGTCTTGCCGGCGCCGTTCTCGCCGACCAGCGCAATGACTTCGCCAGCCTGCAGCTGGAAGCTGAGGTTGCGTACTGCCCAGCGCTCGGCATCGGGGTAACGGAAGCCAACATTCTCGAATACGAAGCCCTCGCGGATCGGACGCGGTATCGCGACGGCATCCGGGCGCGAGCGGATCTCCGGTTCGATGGCATAGAACGAGAACAGGTCGTCCAGGTACAACGCTTGCCCGGCAACCTGCGAGAAACCGGTGAGCAGGCCTTCCAGCAGCTGGCGCAGACGCAGGAAACTGCCGGACAGGAAGGTCAGGTCGCCGATACTGAAGTCGCCGCGGATGGTGCGCCAGGCGATATAGCCATAGGCAGCGTAGTAGCCAAGTGTGCCCAGCGCGGCCAGCAGCGTGCCCCAGATAGCGCGCTTGCGCGCCAGCGCACGGTTGGCTTTGTAGAAGCGCTCGGCCAGCAGCTTGTAGCGGTCAATCAGGAAACGGTTGAGGTTGAATATCTTCACCTCTTTAGCGGTTTCCACGCTGGCGCCGACCTGGCGCAGGTAGTCGAGCTGGCGGCGCTCCGGTGTCCAGCTGAAGTTGAGCGAGTAACCCAGGGTGTTGAAGTGCGATTCGCCGATGAAGGCCGGGATCAGCGCAATCGCCAGCAGCACAATCAGCCAGGGCGCATAGACGATCAGGCCGGCAGCAAAACTGATGACGGTGATGGTGTCCTGCACCTGGCCGAACAACTGGCTCATCAGGCTCATCCGGCCCATGGTCTGGCGGCGGGCACGGTCGAGCTTGTCCTGCAGATCGGGGTCTTCGAAGTCTTCAAGGTCGAGCTCGGCCGCGTGCTCCATCAGGCGCACGCTGGTGGCATTGGTGAACAGCTCGGACAGCAGCGAATCGGCGTAGTTGATCAGTCGGCCAAGCAGGTCCGAGCCGATCGCGATCGCCAACTCCAGCAACAGCAGCTCAAGCAGAGTATTGAGATGGCCGCTGGAGAATGCCTCAGCCAGCGGCGGCATCGGACCAGCGCCAGCCAGGCGCACAGCCTCGTCGATGATGAGCTTGCCCACGTACAGCATCGCCACCGGCATCAATGCGCGGACCAGGCGCAGGCCGAGGCTGCTGATGGTCAGCCAGCGGCTGGTCTGCCACACCTGTCGCAGGAACGGCGGCAGGTTGCGCATCGCATCCACGCGCTCGCGGAAGCTGGGTTTCTTGGTGGGAGCTGGCTCGGGGTGTGGCATGGATGACTCAAGCGGCAAGGTGCCGCTTCAGGTTACCCGGAAAACGCGTCTACCCCGCTGCATCGGTGCGCTCAACCGTCCTTGCCCAGATCGATATCGCCCATCCGTGCATCGTCGCGCCCATCGGGGTTGTCACGCACTGCTTCACCGGGCGCGCCGAAGGAACGCTTGCCGCTGTCTACATGGAGGTGGCTGGTCACCTTGCGCACGCCTTCAATGGCGGCAACAACGGCCTCGACATTGTGTTTGACCTCGACGCTGGGAACATCGCCGGACAAGGTCACCTGGCCATCCCTTACCTGGGCCAGTACCTGCGACGTCTGGGCCTGCTGGCCGAGGGTACGGACGACTTCATCACCGATCAGAGTGTCGGAGCGTTCTGTGGACATGGCGGGGCCCTCTTGATGTGGGGCTTCCACGATGGCCGATCAGGTGTGAGTTTGACGTTACCTCGGCCTCGCTCCTCCCTTTGCCGCAGGCACGGGAAGGGCTGGGGTTTTGCCCCCTCCCTTGCGCAGCGCGCAGGGGAGGGTTGGGGAGGGGTGCTTTGGTTCTTGCTCTTGCTCTTGTCTTCACGCCGTCATTCCCACTTTCGAGGGAATCACAGCATGGAGGCGGGGAGAGCAAAAAACCCAAAAACCAGGCGTCTGCATCCCCTACATCACTTCCGCGGCCCTTCCGGCGGCGGTGGCTCCGATGACTGCAGCGCCACCGGCAGATGCCAACCAAAATGCATCGCCATCATCCGCAAACCGAAGCAAAGCCCGGCGCCAACCAACGCACAGGGCAGCGCCGGTAGCCCCAGCCAGTAACCGACGGCGACCACGGCAGCACCGGCCAAGGCCGCAACCGCATACAACTCGGCCTGCAAAACCAACGGCACCTGTGCCAACAACACATCACGGGCAATACCGCCACCAATTCCGGTCAACATGCCCAGCGCAGCCGCCATTGGCGGATCAATGCCATAGGCCAGTGCCTTCTGCGTGCCGGCCACGGCAAACAAGGCCAGCCCCATCGCATCGAACATCCGCACCGGGTACTGCATACGCTCGATCAAGGGCGCCCAGAAGAAGGTGACGATGCCTGCAGCCAGGGTGATAGCCGGGTAGCGCCAATCGCTGATCGCCGCCACCGGGGTAGCGCCGATCAGCAGGTCGCGGGTGATGCCGCCGGCCAGTGCTGCCGCGAACGACAGCACCAGCACGCCGAAGATATCCAGTCGCCGGCGCACACCCATGGTCGCCCCGGACAGGGCGAAGACGAAGGTGCCGATGAGGTCGAGGATCAGTACGAGGGTTCCCATGCACCGTATTGTGCGGTGTGGCGCGGGCTGCGGCCATCAGTCCGATCTGGATTGATGGCCTTTGGTTCGTCATTCAATCAGGGCAGCGGCGGCAGCAAGCTGGCGCCGAGTCGGTTCCAGGCGTTGATCACCGCCACGGCCATGCTCAGGTCGCTGATGCCCTTGTCGTCGAAATGTGGCCTCAACGCGTCGAAGGCGGCCTGCGAGGGCGTGCCATCCGGCAGCCGGGTCATCGCCTCGGCCCAGCCCAGTGCGGCACGCTCGCGCTCATCGAAGAAGCGGCTCTCGTGCCAGGCCGGCAGCGTGTCGAGTTTGCGCGGTTCGATGCCGGACTTGCGCAGTGCGGTGGCATGCATGTCCATGCAGTAGCCGCAGCCGTTGATCTGCGATACGCGCAGGAACACCAGCTCCTGCAGTTCGTGCTCGATGGAGCTGTCATGCACGGCCTTGCTGGTGGCCAGCAGGCCCTTGAAGGCATCGGCGGCGAGACGGGTGTAGGGCACGCGGGGGAAGGTGGTAGCGGACATCAGGTTTCTCCAGACGACCACGATGGCCGTCTTTCGTTACAAGGACGCAGCAGCGGCTTCGTGCGTGACAAGTGGGGGCAACTTTTCTGGATTGAGTACGCTGTAGAGGGCTGCGATGCGCCCATCCACCACTTCGATGGTGGTGAATGAGGCCAGCCTGCCTTCGGCGAAGCGCAGAATTGCCAGTTCGCCGTTGACGTAGCCAAGTTGGGCGGGCAGGGCAGCACCGCGGCGGGCGATGGCCCAGTACAGGCGGCCGATGCTCTCGGCGCCCCGCAGCGGGCGGATGGCAGCGGTGACGATGCCGCCACCGTCGGAGAACTGGGCGGCATTGGCATGCAGCAGGGCCTGGATGGCGGGGCTGTCGCCGCGCTGGGCCGCTTCCATGAAGCGCTGCAGCAGCTGCCTATGCTGTGCCGGCGCCGGCTGGAAGCGTGGTGCACCGGCCTGCAGGCGCTGCTTGGCCCGACGCACCAGTTGCCGGCAGTTGGCCTCGCTGTGCCCAAGCAGGCTGCCGATCTGGCGGTAGTCGTGGTCGAAGGCTTCTTTCAGCAGGAAAGCGGCGCGCTCGTCCGGGCTCAGTTGCTCCAGCAGGGTCAGGAAGGCGACGGAGACTTCGTTGGCGACGGCATGGATCTGTGCAGGATCGGTTGCGGTGTCGGGCGACAGTTCGACCTGCAATGGTTCCGGCAGCCACGGGCCGGGATAGTGCTGGCGTTCCCGCTTGGCCGCGCGCAGGCGGTCCAGGCTGAGTCGCGTGGTGGTGGTGACCAGCCAGGCCTCTGCGTCGCGGATGTCGGCGGTGTCGCTGCCCGCCCAGCGCAGCCAGGCGTCCTGCAGCACGTCCTCGGCATCCGCGCGGCTGCCCAGCATGCGGTAGGCCAGTGCCAGCAGGCGCGGGCGGTGGGTCTGGAAGAGGGATTCGGGGTTCATGAAGGCAGGACGGCGCGGGGCGGGCTGGCGTGACAGCGCCACTTTGCCTGAACCTGGCCCTTGTGGTTGTGGGAGCGGGGGGGGGGGGGGGGGGGGGGGGGGGGGGGGGGGCGGGGGGGGGGGGCGGCGGGGGGCGGGCCGGGCCCCCCCCCCCCCCCCGCGCGCCCGAGGGCGGCGCGGCCGGGCGCCGGGGGGG
>NZ_JBRREH010000145.1:0-4893 GCF_056760175.1 Stenotrophomonas sp. STEN021
GCAACTGAGGTGTCAGATACAAAAATGCCTGCAATCGCAGGCATTTTTCTTGCAGACAAGACATCTGCTTCGCGGCTCACGCCGCTCCCACAAACGGTTGGCTGACGCGGCTTTTGTAGGAGCGGCGTAAGCCGCGAAGCCGGTGTCGCGTCCGTAAACGAAGATGCCTGCAATTGCAGGCATCTGTGTATCTGAGTCTTCACTTGCTTCGCGGCTTACGCCGCTCCTACAAGAGCTGGTCTTCCAGCTGCTGCAGGCGCTCGGGGGTGCCTACGTCGGTCCAGCGGCCCTGGTGATGCTGGCCACTGATGCTGTTGCTGGCCATCGCCGCGCGCAGCAAGGGCGCCAGCTTGAAGCGCGGTGGGATTTCCGTGCTGCCGTCTGCATTGCCAATCACGTTCCGCCAGTCCTGCAGCAGCTGCGGTCGGTACACGCCGATGCCGGCGAAGGTCAGGCGCGCTTGTTCGCCGTTGTCGTGCAGCAGGCCGTCGGCATCCAGAATGAAATCGCCGCGAGGATGGTGCCCGGGATTGTCGACCATCAGCAGATGCGCATTGCCCTTTGGTTCCAGCGGCAGGCTGGCGAAATCGAAGTCGCTCCAGATATCGCCATTGACCGCCAGGAACGGCGCATCGCCCAGCAGCGGCAGCGCGTTGTGCATGCCGCCACCGGTTTCCAGCGGCACCGGGCCTTCGTACAGATAATGCAGGCGCAGGTTCCAGCGGCTGCCATCGCCCAACTGCTCGGGGAACTGCGTGGCCAGCCAGCTGGTGTTGACCACCACGTCGCTCACGCCCAGTGCGGACAGGCGCTGCAGGTGCCATTCGATCAGTGGCGTACCGGCCACGGGCAACAGCGGCTTGGGCGTGCGGTCGGTGAGCGGACGCATGCGCTCACCCAGCCCGGCGGCAAAGATCAGCGCCTTCATGCAGCGGCCTTGGCAGCGATCGCCGGCTTGAATCGACGTTCGAACAGCTCCAGCAGTGGCGCCAATTCCGGATAACGCGGCAGCACTTCATCCAGGTAGCGGATGAAACGCGGTGCGTCCTCGAAGTAATGCCCCTTGCCGTCGCGATCACGCAGGCGCACGAAGATGCCGAGGATTTTCAGGTGACGCTGCACGCCCATCCAGTCGGCATCGCGCAGGAACTGCGGCCACGGCCGTACCGGCAGGCCTGCGACCAGCGCCTGTGCGTGGTAGCGCGCAAGCCAGGCGTCCACTTTTTCCAGCGGCCAGCTCAGGAAGGCATCCTTGAACAGGCTGGCCGGATCGTAGGCAATTGGTCCGCTGACCAGATCCTGGAAGTCCAGCACCGCCGGACCGCCATCGACCGGCATCAGGTTGCGTGGCATGAAATCGCGATGCGTCAGTACCTGCGGTTGGTTCAATGCGTTGTCCATCAGGCGCCGTTGCACCAGCTGCAGCTGCTCGCTTTCGCCGCAATCCAAGGCAAGGCCCAAGTGGCGTTGCACGAACCATTCTTCAAACAGGCCGGCATCACGCTGCAGCAGCGCCTCGCCGAACGCGCCCATGCCCTCGGGTACCGGGATCGACTGCAGCCGGATCAGCTGGGTGAAGCTGGCATCAAACCACGCATCGGCATTGTCGTCGTTGATGAAACGCGCAAGTGTCGGCCCGCCAAGGTCTTCCAGCAGCAGGAAGCCGTTGTCGACATCGCGCGCCAGCACCTGCGGCACGCGTACGTTGTTGGGCTCCAGCAGGTCGTGCATGCGCAGCCATGGCCGCACATCTTCCAGCCCTGGCGGCGAGTCCATCACGATGTGGCTGCCGCGCCTGCTGGTGCTGCGCCAATAGCTGCGGAAGCCGGCATCGACCGATGCGCGTTCGAGGGTGGTTGCGGGGTCGCCGAGTGCGGCGGCTGCCCACTGCAGGCGTTGTTCGGCGCGCAGCGGATCGGAAGCGGGATCGTTCATGGACACTACAAGTGAAGCGGCGCCCGCAGGCGCCGTTGGTGGGGAATCAGCGCTTGCCGCCGCTGATCAGGCGCAACAGCGCAAGCAGGGCGATCGCGCCAATGATGGAGCCAACGAAGCCGGCTGGCTGACCCGCCGAATACCAGCCCATCTCACGGCCGAACCAACCGGCAAATACCGCACCGGCAACGCCGAGCACGATGGTCAGCAGGCAGCCCATGCGGTTGTTGCCGGGCATGAAGAAGCGCCCAAGCAGGCCAACGAAGAAGCCGATCAGGATGATGTACAGCCAGCTGTCGCTGCCAAACAGTCCGCTCATGTTCTTGTCCGTGCCTAAGAAAAACGCAGCCTAGCAAGGCCAGGCTGCGTTCGTCATCAAACCATCAACATCCGACCAACAGCGTCGGACCGATCAGCAGCAGCCGTGGCCGCCGTGACGGGTGCCGCTGTCGGCGGCAACCGGCGAACCGCTGGTCTCACCGCGCAGGCTGGCCGCGTGGTGGTCGAACAGCACCTTGGACACGCAGGAGGTGACGCGCTTGCCCATCGGGATGTGCAGGAACTCGTTCGGGCCATGGGCGTTGGAATGCGGGCCCAGCACGCCGGTGATCATGAACTGCGCACCCGGGAACTTCTCACCCAGCATGCCCATGAACGGGATCGAGCCGCCTTCGCCCATGTACATCGCCGGCTTGCCGAAGAAGGCCTGGCTGGCGGCATCGATGGACTGCTCCAGCCACGACGCCATGGCCGGTGCGTTCCAGCCGGTGGAGGCCTTTTCCAGGTCAAGGCTGACGTGGGCGCCGTTCGGCGGATCACGCAGCAGGGCTTCCTTCAGCAGCTCGCCGCAGACCTTGCCATTGGCGGTCGGCGGCAGGCGCAGCGACAGCTTCACCGAGGTTTCCGGGCGCAGCACGTTGCCGGCCGATTCCAGCGGCGGCATGCCGCCGATGCCGGTCACCGACAGGGCCGGGCGCCAAGTGCGGTTGAGTACCAGTTCGGTCAGTTCATCGCTCATCGGCTTGAGGCCGTCGACCAGCGGGAACTTGTCGAAGATGGCGGTATCGACGACATCGGCAGCGCGCTTGGCCTGCTCCAGGCGCTCCGCCGGCACTTCCACGTGCAGGCCGTCGAGCAGGATGCGGCCGGTGTTCTCGTCCTCGATGCGCGACAGCAGCTGGCGCAGCAGGCGGAAGCTGGACGGCACCACGCCGGAGGCGTCACCGGAGTGCACGCCCTCGTTGAGCACCTTGACGGTGAAGTTGCCGCCGGTCAGGCCGCGCAGCGAGGTGGTGCACCACAGCTGGTCGTAGTTGGCGCAGCCCGAATCCAGGCAGACCACCAACGAGGGCTGGCCGATGCGTTCGGCCAGATGGTCGACGTAGGCCGGCAGATCGTAGGAGCCGGACTCTTCGCAGGCTTCGATCAGGATCACGCAGCGGGCGTGCGGCAGGCCTTGTTCCTGCAGCGCCAACACTGCGGCCAGCGAACCGAAGATGGCATAGCCATCATCCGCGCCGCCACGGCCGTACAGCTTGTCGCCGCGCAGCACCGGAATCCACGGGCCCAGGTCCTCATCCCAACCGGTCATTTCCGGCTGCTTGTCCAGGTGGCCATAGAGCAGCACGGTGTCGTCGCCGGTTTCCGGGCCGGTGGCCGGGATTTCCAAGAACAGCAGCGGGGTGCGGCCTTCCAGACGAACGACCTCGACCTGCAGGCCGGGGATGGTCTGCGCCTTGGCCCAGCTCTCCATCAGAGTTACGGCCTGTTCCATGTAGCCGTTGGCGACCCAGTTGGCGTCGAACATCGGCGACTTGTTGGGAATGCGGATGTAATCGACCAATTGCGGGACGATGTCGTTGTCCCACTTGTCGCTGAGAAATTGGCCGATCTTGGCGCTGTCCATCTGGATCTCCGGTAGCAATGTCAGGTGTAACCATTCTACGCCGCTCCCTGGTAGAGGGGGCTGGCGGCGGTTTCATCAGTGAATTTTTGTAGGACTTTTCCTACAAGGGCCCGGGTGGTTGGCTGGCTGTTCGCCCGACGTGCTCCGGATATTCTGTGTTCATGTGGCGCGGGACACTGATTCGACCGGCGGGATAGCCAGCCAATCAGCCAACAAGCCACAAGGAGTACAGCGATGAAGCTTTTTACCGTAACGCTGCAGTCTCTGATTCTCGCATTGTTGTTGACCCTTACGGCGCACGCCAAGGACAAGGTCGACATCAATACCGCCTCCGCGGCGGAGCTGAATCAGGTGTTGGTGAATGTCGGCCCTTCCAAGGCGCAGGCAATCGTCGAACACAGACAGGCCAACGGGCCCTTCAAAAGTGTCGAGGAACTGGCGCTGGTGAAAGGAATCGGATTGAAGACGGTCGAACGGAATCGTGACCTGATCGAGGCGCGGGCTGGAACTGCCCCCGCCAAGAAAGCTACCGGGACGGTAGCTGCGCAGCCGGTTGAAAGGCGCTGAGCGGAAGGAATCGAATAGTGACCCGCCTGGATGGCGGATCACCAGGAACCCAACAAGGGCAGGACGCTGGGGGCTGGCAGGATGCCAACAAGGATGTGAGATCGTCCGGTGTTGCACAGTGACGTGCAGCCGGGCGATTTTTCTGTCTGTGCTCTTTGGAAACGGCAAGGCCCGGGGAAACCCGGGCCTTGCTGGTTTTTGGGCGTTGGACCGGAAATCAGGATGGGCGATTCCGGATCCGTAAGAACCTTGATTCGAGCTTTTCGGCTCCGCTGCCCGGCTGCTGCCGGGGCTGTGGTTGTTTGTGGGAGCAGCGTCAGCCGCGAAGCTGATACAAAATCAGATCGCCCAACTGCCAATTGCGTCAGTACCACCAGCTTCGCGGCTCACGCCGCTCCCACAAAAGCGGGTCCTTGCGCTGTCTATTTGGCCTGGTTGATTCAGCTGCGAAACCGTATCGCGGTTGACTGCCCCGGTTTCGGGCC
>NZ_JBRREH010000146.1:0-4341 GCF_056760175.1 Stenotrophomonas sp. STEN021
CCCCCCTCTCCCCCGCCCCCGCCGCCCCGCCCCCGGGGCGCGGCCCCCCCCCCCCCCCCCCCCCCCCCCCCCCCCCCCCCCGCCCCCCCCCCCCCCCCCCCCCCACTACAACAGGCTCCAACTCCAGGAACGCGCCGATGACCGACACCACTTTTGCCGTGCCCGCCAGCGACGCCGCGTTGGCCCGTGCGCTATCTCCTTTTCATCGCCGGTCTTGGCGGCCTGTTGTACGGCATCGACATCGGCATCATTGCCGGCGCCCTGCCCTATCTGGAAGCCACTGCCAGCCATGCGTGGCAGCTGAGCAGCCAGCAGATGGGCTTCGTGGTCGCCGCAGTTTTGCTGGGCAGCGTGTTGTCGTCCTTGTTCGCCGGCATGATCGCCGACCTGATCGGCCGCCGCGGCGCGATGATGCTCGCTGGTGCGCTGTTCACCGCCAGCATCCCGATCATGGCGCTGGCCTCGGGCTATACGCCGCTGCTGCTCGGGCGCCTGCTGCAAGGTATCAGTGGCGGCCTGATCGGCGTGGTGGTGCCGCTGTACCTGGCCGAAGTACTTGGCCCTGAGCGACGCGGCCGCGGTGCGGCGATGTTCCAGCTGTTGTTGACCATCGGCCTGGTGCTGGCTGCTCTGATCGGCCTGTACCAGGCACATTCGGTGGATGCGGCGACCGAATCGGTGCGCAACCTGCCGCTGGTCCAGCAGGCACAGCATCTGTTCGCGGTCAAAGACCAGGCCTGGCGCACGATCTTCTGGACCTGCCTGTTGCCGGGCGTGGTGTTCTGCATCGGCCTGTTCTGGCTCAATGAATCACCGCGCTGGCTGGCACGCCGCGGCCGCATCGACGCCGCACGCCGCGGCTTGCAGGCAACGCTGCCGCCGTCGCAGGTGGAAGCCACGCTGGCGCAGATCCAGAATCCAGTCATCGCGAAGGCCGAAGGCGAGCGCGACCGGCTTTTCAGCCGCCGCTACATGGTGCCGTTCGTGCTGGCCTGCCTGGTGCTGGCCTTCACCCAGGCCACCGGCATCAACTCGATCCTCGCTTACGCGGTCAACATCCTCAATCAAGCTGGTCTGCCCGGTGCCGCTGCGAATGGCGCGGATGTGGCGATCAAACTGCTCAACGTGATCATGACCTTGGTGGCGCTGTTCCTGGTGGATCGCAAAGGCCGCAAGTTCCTGTTGATGATCGGCAGTGGCGGCATCTGTCTTGCCCTGCTGGCGGCAGCGATGCTGTTCTTCAAGGCCGAGCAAGGCCGCGCCGATGTGCAGCAGGTATTGCAGCGCGCGGTGCAGGCAGATGGCCTGCAGTTGCAGCTGGACGCCGCGCAGTGGCACCAGCTCGCTGGCACCCGCAATCGCGACGGGCAACCTTCGCAGCTGACGGTGTCGTGGAGCTATGGCGGTTTCAGCGATGTGCGTTCGCTGCGCAGTGACAACCCCAGCGATCAGCAGCTGTTGATAGAGCGCTCCAGCACCGTGCATGCCGACAGCGTGATTGGGCGTTTCTTCCGCAGCCTGCACCTGAATCCCTTCCCCGACCCGAGCGCCGCTGCCAATGCGCCGCTACGCATCGAACAGGCCTGGATCGGCGCGGTGCCGCCGGCTTCGCATGGCTGGGCGGTGGCGGCCTGCATTCTGGTATTCGTTGCGTTCTTCGCGGTCGGCCCGGGCGTGTGTGTGTGGCTGGCCTTGTCGGAGTTGATGCCGAACCGCATCCGCTCGAACGGCATGAGCATCGCACTGCTGATCAACCAGTTCGTATCGACCACGATCGCGGCGGTGTTCCTGCCGACGGTGGGTCACTACGGCTACGCCAGCATGTTCCTGTTCTGGGCGGCGTGTACATTTGCCTTCTTCCTGATTGCGGCGTTCTGGCTGCCGGAAACCAAGGGCAAGACGCTGGAGCAGATCGAGGCGCATTTCCGCTGAGTTGCTGTAAGGCGGGAAGCCAAAGCAAGAATCAAAAGCCCCCTCATCCGCCCTCCGGGCACCTTCTCCCGCAGGCGGGAGAAGGGACAGCTGGCATTGCTGTGAACTGACGCATTGCTTGCGCTCAGACATTGCTCTACGCGGCCAACCATCAAAGCAGAAGAAACCTAGCCTTCCCTTCTCCCGCCTGCGGGGTTAAGAACAGGCGTTCACGAGCCAAAGGCTCGTGACTGTTCGTACGCCCTGCGTGCTACGCAGGGCCGGGGCGCGGAGCGAGGTGCCCGGGGGGCGGATGAGGGGGCTTCTACGCTTCTACGCTTCTGAGTTCTACGCTCCTGAGCTCCTGAGCCTCAAAGCCTTCGCAGCTTCCAGCCTCCACTTCACCCAACCCCACAAACGCAAACGGCCACCCGAAGGTGGCCGTTGCTGCAAACAGGCGGGGCCTGTTGGCGGGATTACTCGGCGGCCTTGGCAGCCAGGCGAGCAGCCTTGGCCTGCTGGGCAGCAGCCAAGTCTTCCTTGATGCGGGCAGCCTTGCCTTCCAGGCCACGCAGGTAGTACAGCTTACCGGCGCGAACCTTACCGCGACGCTTCACTTCGACCGAGTCGATGATGGCGCTGTGGGTCTGGAAGACGCGCTCGACGCCGTAGCCGTGCGAGATCTTGCGCACGGTGAAAGCGGAGTTCAGGCCAGCATTCTTGGTGCCGATGACGACGCCTTCGTATGCCTGCACGCGCTCACGGTTGCCTTCCTTGACCTTCACGTTCACCACGACGGTGTCGCCCTGGCTGAACTTCGGCAGTTCGCGGGTGATCTGGGCGGATTCGAATTCCGCGACGATGGACTTGTTCAGCTTGCTCATTGGGTTACACCGATTGTTCGGGGTGGGCGTGTCGGTATCGACAGCTTAGGCTCATACAGTCGCCGGATTGCGCTGCACGTTATTGTTCTGGCTCCTCGTCAAGCCATTCAGCCGACGGGAACTCGTAATTCTAACTTACTGATCGCCCTCGGCGCCAGTAGCTTGCTTGAATGAATCTGCAAGCGCCTGCCGGGCCTCGCCCAGCAGCTTGCGGTCACCCTTATTCAGGCTGGCCTCGTCCAACAGGTCCGGACGCCGCAATGACGTGCGCAGCAAAGACTGCTGGCGGCGCCAGGCGGCAATGGCGGCATGGTTGCCGGAGCGCAGCACGTCCGGCACATCGCCCAGCGCGTGACTGGCCGGATGGCTGTAGTGCGGGCAGTCCAGCAGGCCATCGCCTTCAAAACTGTCCTGAACCGCCGATTCGGCGTCGTTCAGAGCACCGTCCTGCAGGCGGGTGACCGCGTCGATGATCACCGCCGCACCCAGCTCGCCGCCGGACAGCACGTAATCACCGATGGAAATCTCCTCATCCACCTCGCCGGCCAGGAAACGCTCGTCCACGCCTTCATACCGACCGCAGAGCAGGATCATGCGCGGCAAGGCCGCCAATTCACGGACCTTGGCCTGGTCCAGCGGTCGCCCCTGCGGACTCAGGTAGATCACCGGTGCCGGCGTCGGATCTGCCGCACGCGCCGCCGCAAGGGCTGCGCGCAGCGGCTCGATCAGCATCACCATGCCCGGGCCGCCACCGAAGGGACGGTCGTCCACCCGCCGGTAGTTGCCCTCGGCATAATCGCGCGGGTTCCAGCCATGCAGCTCCAGCAGGCCCCGTTCCTGCGCACGACCGACCACGCCCAGCGCGGCCGATTGGGCAAGGAATTCCGGAAACAGGCTGATGACGTCTACACGCACAGGCTTTAGAACTCCGGATCCCAGTCGACCACGATCAGGTTCGCGTCGAAATCCACCGACTTGACGAAATCTCCCATCACGAACGGAATCATCCGCTCACGGTCGCCACGGGTTACCAGCACATCGTTGGAGCCGGTGCTGAACAGATGCGAGGCAATACCCAGCTTGACGCCCTCGACGGTCTGCACATCCAGGCCTTCCAGATCGACCCAGTAATACTCATCCGCGCTCGGCGGCGGCAAGGCGCTACGGGCGATGTAGATCTCGGTCCCGATCATGGACTCGGCCACGTCGCGATCAGTCACACCCGGGAAGGTCGCCACCAGGGTCTTGCCCGAGTCACGGCCACGCACGCCGGTCAGCTCGGATTCCTGCCCCGCAGGGGTACGCAGAATCCAGGGCTGGTATTTGAAAATAGCGGAACGCGGCTCGGTCCAGGACTCAAGCTTCAGTTCGCCGCGCACACCAAAAACGCCGGCAATCCTGCCCAGCAGGATCCGGCGCTCGATATCTTTCTTCATATAGCAGTCGGGGGGGGGGGGGGGGGGGGGGGGGGGCCCGGGGCCGGCCCCCGCCGCGGGGGGGGGGGGGGGGGGGGGGGGGGAGGGGGGGGGGGGGGGGGGGGGGGGGG
>NZ_JBRREH010000147.1:0-4331 GCF_056760175.1 Stenotrophomonas sp. STEN021
TTCGCGTAGCGAAGGGGAGGGTTGGGGAGGGGTGCTCTTGGCGGCAACCTCAAAGCTCCAAGCAAAAGCCAACCCCCTCCCAACCTCCCCCTTGGCTGCGCCAAAGGGGAGGAGCAAAGCGCTCCCTGCCGCGCGAGCAGCCATGCCCCCTCCCTTTCGCGTAGCGAAGGGGAGGGTTGGGGAGGGGTGCTCTTGGCGGCAACCTCGAATCTTCAAGCAAAGGCCAACCCCCTCCCAACCTCCCCCTTGGCTGCGCCAAAGGGGAGGAGCAATGCGCTCCCTGCCGCGCGAGCAGCCATGCCGCCTCCCTTTCGCGTAGCGAAGGGGAGGGTTGGGGAGGGGTGCTCTTGGCGGCAACCTCAAAGCTCCAAGCAAAAGCCAACCCCCTCCCAACCTCCCCCTTGGCTGCGCCAAAGGGGAGAGGCCAAGCCAGCCTCGCCGGAGGTTTAGCGCAAAACGCTTAGAACGCTATCTGCGCCCACAAACCAGCTTCATGGCTTTCCAGCGACTTCTTCGCCGTTTCCTGCTGCAGCTGTTTGCCCACCGCGGCCAGGCGCAGGTATTTGTTCGGTTTCCATTCCACGCCAACCAGGTGATAGCGCTCGCGGGTGCGCGGATCGATGTACAGGCTCATCCGGGTTTCTTCGTGGCGGGTGAACAGCGCGTACTGCGTGCTCAGCTGGTAGCTCCCCCACACCGACCAACCACGCTGATCATCGCTGCCCGGCTTCACCACCCGGGTCCAGTCCTCGGCACGGAAGTACTGCGCGCCGATCCGGCCACGCTCGCCTACCCAGCTGGCCATGGCATTCCAGCGCTGCGCGGTGTGCTGCCGCGGCATGTCGCCTGCATCCAGCGCACGGGTGCCGCGATAGCCGCCCAGGGCCAGCTCAACGCCCTTGGCCGGTGCCCAGCCTACCCGCGCCTCGACGTCCGGGCGATTGCCCAGGCGCGGCTTCTGGTAGCCGCCACCGGTGACCACCGAGGCGGCATAGCTGAAGTCACCCCGGGTGTACTGGCCATGCACACCGTAGTCGGCCGCATTGCCCATCTTGCTGCGGGTGATCAAGGCACCATCGACATAACGGTAGCCATCACGCGCCGACTCCTGCTGGATCCACGGCAGCGGCGCATTGCCCAGCCGCAGCCAGTTGCCCTTGCCGAAGCTGCGCTGCAGGTAGGCATGGCGCAGCCACACGTCGGTGGGATCACTGTTGCGCAGCCACTGCACATCGGTGGTCAGCTGCGCCGTCCAGTGCTGGTTGAAACGGTGATCGACGGTGATGAAGCTGCGCTTCAGATCCAGCGCCAGACCTTCATCGTCAGTGGCCACGCCATCACGATCCAGCTGGCTGGCATTGACGAATATCTGTGCAGACACCTTGGTGGCCGGCGCGGCCTCCTGTGCCCAGGCCACGGCCGGCAGGCAGAGCGTGGCCAGCGCGGCGACCAGTGCATCACGGGAAACAAACTGCATCACTACTCTCCTGCTGCCAGCCACGGCTGGCGTTATGCGATCCATTGGTATGTCCTTGTCCTGCAGTGCGCGTGCAGGGTCGCCAGGGGAGCTGTCGACTCCCTCCCAGCCCTCCCCCGAGCCGCTCCGTACCAACGGCATCGGCCGGCGCAGGACCGATCAACCGAGCTGCTTCAGGACGGAGGCAGCTGCAACCTGCCCTCGCAACCACTGAGCGGGGCGTCTCCCCATAGCGGCAGCCAAACGCAATCATTGACCCCTCGGTTGCCGCCCTGCCTGCTTGTTCGTGCCTGGGCCGCCCTGCGGCGGCGCCGGCGGCCACGATACGTCGCAACACCGATACCGCGGATTTTCCCATGTCGAGTCCGGCCAGAAGCAAGGCCGTCTCCAGCCGCCCCGCACGGCATCAGCAACGCGCGGCCCGTCACCGATCCCTCGTGCGCCAGGCCACACAACCACGCTTCCACAGCACAGCGGCGTGGTGAACAGGGAAATTTTGCAAAGTCGAAACATTGCACGGCGCAGACTGCATACGGCTGATTGCCAAGATTTCACTGAAGGCGGCCCCACCCCGCCCACACCCGCGAGGCCCACCATGTCTTATGTAGATGGTTTCCTGGCTGCCGTACCGTTGGCGAACAAAGCCCGGTTCATTGAACACGCACGCACCGCCGACGCCCTGTTCATCGAGTTCGGAGCGTTGCGGGTGACCGAATGCTGGTCGGACGATGTGCCACGCGGAACCCTGACCGACTTCTACCGCGCCGTGCAGGCCAAGGACGATGAGGCCGTGGTGTTCTCGTGGATAGAGTGGCCGGACAAGGCCACCCGCGATATCGGCATGCGCAAGATGATGGAAGACCCACGCATGGACCCAGCCACCAATCCCATGCCGTTCGACGGCAAGCGGCTGGTCTATGGTGGCTTCATGCCGGTGCTGCATCTGGGCGATTAGACCAGCAGTGCTGCTCGGTAGCGCGGTTGCCGGAAGGGTCGAGCGTGACCGCTGCGCTTTTGGCATTTGTGGGAGCGGCGTAAGCCGCGAAGCTGGCATCGCTGAAGCAATCAGCATCCATGCCATCTGATGATGTGCGTGCTTCGCGGCTTGCGCCGCTCCTACAAAAATCAGCGTCCGGAGCGCCCGGCTGTTGCAGCCAGGCCAGATGAGTGACAACAACAACCAAATCGCTACTGCGCCATCCCCAGCACGTACATCAGCACCAGCAACGCGAGCACACCCCCCAGCACAGCAAAGAAAATCTTCCACGCACTGTAAGGACGCTCACCGGCCAGCTGGCCCGTATAGCCATTGGCCAGCACCTGGAAGCTGCGCGAGCCATAGGTGTAGCTGACCAGCCACACCGGCACCAGGATGTGCTTGAAGGTGCGCTTGCTGTACGTGGCCTGCACCTGCAGGTTGCGCTGGGTGTCACCGGGTACCTGCTCGGAACACAGCACCCGGGTCTGTGCCTGCATCTGCGTCTCACCCTGCTGCGCAGCCTGACGCAGATCCACCTGGTAACGCTCCACCGTCCAGCCGCGCACGAACTCGGGCGAATACGGCTTCAAATCCGTGGTGGTCGGGAACTGGCCGATCTTGGCCAGCAGTTCCGGATGCACGCCTACCGTTCCCGGCACCAGCTCATCGTCGAAAAAATGCTGTAGCGAACCGGACGCCGGTTCCCAGCGTACGCGCCGTTCCTGGCGGGTCTGCGTATTGCCCTTGGAATCGCGGTAGCTGACGGTGACGTAGTAGTAGTACCCAGCCTCGGCCGTCCAGCGTGCGGCGACCTGTGCATCGAACGTCCAGTACGGCAGGTACATGCCCTTGAGCGTATCGGTCAGCGCCGCGCGCTTGAGCTTGCTCGGCGCGAACCAGCGCGTCCCATACCACTTGCGGATGATGTCGCGGACCTGGCCGTCGCTGATCCTGAATGGCAGCACGCTCTGCGGTGTAATCGCATCACCCAGCGACTCGTGGTCGATGATCGATGGCGAACCACAGAACTCGCAGCGGTCGGCCACCTTGCCATCGACGAACACCGAGATCGCATGGCAACTCTGGCATTGCACTTCACGCGGTTGCGCGCCGTAGCCGCGTTGTTCGGCCGGGGTAGCAGCCATGCTCTGCAGCATGCCGACCACGCCGCCCTGCGGCGGCGGCGGCAACGGCGGTGGCATGGCCGCCTCGTCCTGCAGCCGCTGCAGTGTGGCCAGCAGATCCTGCTCGACCACGCCGGCACTGCCATCGCCCACGCCTTCGGCCGCCTCCGACAGCGGCACGATGGTGCCGCAGTAGGGACAGGCCAGGGCTTGCTTGCCGGCATTCCATTGCAGATCCCCGCCGCATTCCGGGCAGGGATGTTTACCAACTGTTGCGTTGTTCATCAGCCGCGCAGGAACTCTTCCAGTGCCGAGCGGGCAATGCGGGTGGCATTGCCGATCTTGCGTGCCTTCAGGTCACCAGCAGCAATCGACGCCATCACGTCTTCGACCGATACCGACAACGCCTGCGCAGCCTGCTCCGGGGTGAGCACGTCCAGCGCCACTGCATCACCGGCGGCAGCAGGCAACGGCGGCGGCACCGCCGCACCCGGCACCACCGGTGCGCCGGTCTGCATGCTGCGCATCATCTCCTGCGCCATGCCGAAGCCCATCGCCATCTGCGCCGGCACCGCGGCAGCGGCGGCACCTTCGCCGCCCTCGCCCATGCCGTGGCCCATCTGGTACTTCACGTAGTCGTTGGGGTTCTACCCCGAAATCACGGACGGTTGTAAAAGGGCTGAGAACTTCTGGTCTTGCCTGGCGACCCTTCGTCGCATCCTCGGGTTGTGGAACCGCTCGATGTATTCGA
>NZ_JBRREH010000148.1:0-4250 GCF_056760175.1 Stenotrophomonas sp. STEN021
GCCCCCCCCATGCGGGCCAACCCCCTACCCGCCCCCCCCGGGGGGGGGGCGCGCGCACCCCCCCCAAGCCGACACCACTGAGACTACCGGCATAGCTGCAATCTGATCGACCATCTGCTTCGCGGCTCACGCCGCTCCCACAAATTGGCCTTCGCACGCAGCGTGCCTACGCTCTACACAGATGCCTGCGTCCGCTAGACTTTTGCGTCGTTTCACCTGGACGCAACCATGACTGACCTGATCCCCGCCCTGCCCCAGCCCCGCATCCCGGTTGCCGGTGGCGGCACCTTCCCGGTGCACCGCATCTATTGCGTGGGCCGCAACTTTGCTGATCACGCCCGCGAGATGGGCGCTGCCGCGCCGGCCTCGGCCAGCGAACGCGGCCAGCCGATGTTCTTCATGAAGCCGGCCGATGCCATCGTGGTCGGCGACGCCACGGTCCCGTATCCGTCTGCTACCTCCGACCTGCACCACGAAGTGGAGCTGGTAGTGGCACTGGGCAAGGATGCGCCAGCCGGCGTGCTCGCCGTCGATCAAGCAATGGAGCTGGTGCTGGCCTATGGTGTTGGCCTGGACCTGACCCGCCGCGACCTGCAGGCCGCCGCCAAGGCCAAGGGCGGGCCCTGGGATATTGCAAAGGGGTTCGACCACTCCGCGCCTGTCAGTACCTTGGTGCTGGCCTCGGAGGTCGGCGATGTGGCAACGCTGGAGCTGTCGCTGGAAATCAATGGCGAGCTTCGTCAGAAATCCACCCTAGACCAGATGATCTGGAACGTTGCGGACATCCTGCACGAGCTCTCCAAGCTCTACGCGTTGCGCGCCGGCGACCTGATCTTCATGGGTACCCCGGCCGGTGTCGCCGCACTCCAGCCCGGCGACCGCTTCAGTGCACGCCTGGGAGAAATCGCACAACGGGACGGCTTGATCGCCTGATGACATTTACTGGAGTAGTCTGCGCCAGCTCCCTTTCATGCATAGCTAGGAGAAATACATGGGAATGATCAGCGAATTCAAGGAATTTGCGATGCGCGGCAACGTCATCGACCTGGCGGTCGGTGTCGTGATCGGCGGCGCATTCGGCAAAATCGTCACCTCCTTGGTGGACAAGGTGATCATGCCGCCAATTGGCATACTGGTCGGCAATGTCGATTTCTCCAGCCTGGCCTGGACGCTGGCACCAGCCAAGATGGGCGCAGACGGCAAGGAAATCCCGGCCGTGGTGCTGGGCTATGGCGACTTCATCAATACGCTGATCCAGTTCGTCATCGTCGCTTTCGCGATCTTCATGCTGGTCAAGGTGGTGAACCGCCTGTCACGCAAGAAGGAAGAAGCACCGGCCGCTGCGCCGGAGCCGACTGAAGAAGTGCTGCTGTTGCGCGAAATCCGCGACAGCCTCAACAAGCACTGAGCAATCGGCTGACCTGTCGACAACGGCCGGGATCTCCGGCCGTTGTCGTTTGCAGCGATCAGAACGCCATCGTCATCGACACCTGCGGGCTGACCTGGGAAGCGCTGTTGCGCCCGCCCGGCAACGATGCCTGTACACCGAACAGCACACCGATCTGGTCGTTGACGATGTATTCAACAGCAGGCGCGGCACTGAACGCGCGGCTGCGTGAACCAGTCTGATGCAGCGTCGTCCGCTGCCCGGATGCATCGGCAACGCTGCCATCCAGTACGCTGCCCGCCTGCGTGCTGGCGGTCAGGTCCAGCGCCAATACCCAATTGCGATTGATGCTGTATTCCAGCCCCAGCGCGCCACTGATTGCCGCGCCCGCGTCGAGGGTGCCGCGGAAACTCCGCTCGGTGCCATAGACGCTGCGCCCGACCACCGAAACGCTGCCCGGCGACGGACTCCAGGTGGTCTGCCAGCGCCAACGCAGCGGTCGGCCGTTCGGCATCCACAGTACCTGCTGCCCCAGAAATGACAGGCCAGTGCGATAGACGCCACTGCCCTGCCCGTTGAGTGTGTTCTCTCCCAGGCGGTCATGCCGCCCGGTCGCCAGCGATTGGCTCAGCATCGCGGCCAAGGTCATATCACCAGTCAATGCATCACCAGCGCGCAACTGGTAACGCAAGCGCGCCGCGCTATCAGCCACGCGATAACCGTCGCTGTGCTGCCCGCCCTGCGCCGAGCGGCTGCCATTGAGCACCAACTCACCGGTCAGGTGATCGATGATGCCTCCGCTGAGCAACAGGCTCAGCAGCTGACTGCTGTCGTGTCCATCCAGCGCATGGCGATCGCCTTGATCGTCGTACACGCCACTGCTGCGGTTGTAGATCCAGTACGGTTGGGCAAAAAATTCGCCCTGCGGCATGGCTGCCGGACCGGGAGTAAGCAACGGCCCGGTGAAGCGCACGTCGTCCATGGAGCGCGCCTGTGCCAATCCAAGTACTGGCAGCACCAGCATCAACAACGTCCCTGCCGTCCTGTGTCGCAATGTCATCACCTGTTCCTGAGCAATCCACCAACGCGGTGGGGCTGCACAGGCTCGCCTGCGATGCTGCATCGCAATACAAGAGAACTCCCTGGCTGATTGTCATCGTTTTAGCCGCTCATACGGCCTAGCGGATGTATGCAAAGGCAGCCAGATGGAGAACCACCTATCCAACACCAAGACTTCCACACATCCCAACCGGCACATTCCCCTACGCTCACTCACTGTTACCCTGACTCGACAAATCACCTTGGAATTGACTATGCGTCGCCGTGCTCTTTCCCTTGCGCTCCTGCTGCTGTGCACCTCGGCTGCTGCCAACGCAGCGCCCACCCATATCCCGCAGCAGGCACTGACCAAGGCCGCCGAACTGCGCGCACAGGCCCTGGCCGACAATACCGGCTGGCAGGTCGTTGAATCGCTGACCACGGAAGTAGGTCCGCGCATGGCTGGCAGTGAGGCCGATGCACGCGCTGTGGAATGGGCCAAGGCCAAGTTCAAGGAACTGGGCTTCGACAAGGTCTGGACCGAGCCGGTCACCTTTCCGAAGTGGGAACGCCGCAGCGAGCACGCCTCGGTGCTGGGCGCGCATCCGCAGCCACTGACCATCACCGCGCTGGGCGGCAGCCCGGCCGGCACAGTGGAAGCCGAAATCGTACGTTTTGAAGGCCTTGATGCGCTGAAGGCGGCACCGGCAGGTTCCTTGACCGGCAAAATCGCCTACGTCGACTTCACCATGACCCGCAAACGCGACGGGGCCGACTACGGCATCGGCGGCAGCGTGCGCAGCCGTGGCCCGTCCGAAGCAATCCGCAAGGGCGCGGTCGGCTTCATCATGCGCTCGGCGGGCACCGACTCGCATCGCATGCCGCATACCGGCATCACCCGCTTTGACGAAGGCCTGACCCCGGTGCCGTCGGCCGCACTCTCCGGCCCAGATGCCGACCAGCTCAACCGGCTGGTCGCGCGCGGTGCGACCCGCATCCGCATGGCGCTGGATTGCGGCTGGGATGGCAGCTACACCTCGCAGAACGTGATCGGCGAAATCACCGGCCGCAGCCTGCCCAAGGAAGTGGTGGTGATCGGCGGTCACCTGGACTCCTGGGATCTGGGCACCGGCGCCATTGATGACGGCGCAGGTATCGGCATCACCATGGCCGCAGGCCATCTGATCGGCCAGCTCAAGCAGGCGCCCAAGCGCACCATCCGCGTGATCGCCTTCGCCAATGAAGAGCAGGGTCTGCACGGTGGCAAAGCCTACGCTGCCGCGCGCGTAGCCGCAGGCGAGATCGTGCAGCAGCACATCGCCGCCGAGAGCGACTTCGGCGCCGGCCGCATCTATGCCTTCAACACCGGCTCGGGCAATCCGGCGGAATCGCGTGAAGCCACCCGTCAGATCGGTGAAGCGCTGGCACCGTTGGGTATCGAGTACCGCGCCAACGAAGGCGGCCCCGGCCCGGATGTCGGACCACTGGCAGCCAAGGGCGGCGCCTGGGCATGGCTGGCGCAGGATGGGACCGATTATTTCGACCTGCACCACACCCCGGATGACACCCTCGACAAGATCGACCCGAAGGCGCTGGCGCAGAATGTGGCGGCGTACACCGTGTTTGCCTATCTGGCAGCGGAGTCTGAAGGCAGCTTCGGCAGCGAAGCCAAGGATGTGGTGCCACCGCGCGAGTGATTTCTTCTTAGGTCGAAACGAGAAAGGCTCCTAACGGCGCCTTTCTCGTTTCGGCTTTCTGTAGTGGGGGGGCGGGGACGGGCGCCCGGGGCCCAGGGGCGGCGGGTCGCCAGGGACGAGGGGGCGGC
>NZ_JBRREH010000149.1:0-4148 GCF_056760175.1 Stenotrophomonas sp. STEN021
CCGAGCCATGCTCGGCAGAGGCTCTACCGGTGAAGCACCATTGCCGAGCATGGCTCGGCACTGCACGGACGCTCTATCGGTAAAGCCTCCTGCCGAGCATGGCTCGGCGCTACAGGTTCAGCGCGTACCGGCCGGCGGCGGCACTACCTGTTGCCCCTGCCCACTGGGCACGGTGTCGTAGTAGCGATTGGTGCGCGTATCCAGTACCCGGCCTGGGCTGGTCTGACGCATCTGTGGCGCTGGCTGGCCCTTGCTGTCGTAAATCGGCCGTACCGGCTGCACCGGCTGGGTGATCGGTTTGGCCTTCGGCGCCGACTTGGGTTTGGTGATCGGCTTTGGCGGCAACGCATCTGGCTGGCGCCCTGTTGCGGGCGGCTGCGACGGCTGTGGCAGCGTTACTGGACGCGTTGCCGTCGGTGACGGCGGCGGTTGCAGCTGCGCCCGAGCGAACATCGGCATGATCGCCAGCAGTACCAGCAGCGGATACGCCATCGATTTCATCGGCACCTCCCGTTCGTCCACCAGCCGAGCATGCGCCGGCACAGCTTGCGCGGCCATGAATGCGCGCTTGGACTGGCCCCTGCCCGCCCCTACCATTGCTACCTGCCCCACGGATGTCGCGCCATGACCGCCTTCGACCTGTCCCCTCCCAGCAATGCCGAACGTGATGCCCTGATCGCCGGGCTCAGCAGCGAAGAACAGCGCGTGCTGCTGCATCACGGCACCGAGGCGCCGTTCTGCGGCGTGTTCCTGGATAACAAGCGCGACGGGGTGTATTGCTGCCGTCTGTGCGCACTGCCGCTGTTCCGCTCCAGTACCAAATTCGATTCCGGCACTGGCTGGCCGAGCTTCTTTGCCCCGTTCGATCCGGCACATGTACGCGAGATCCGCGACATCAGCCACGGCATGATCCGCACCGAGATCGTCTGCGCGCGTTGCGGCAGCCATCTGGGCCACGTGTTCCCGGACGGTCCGCCGCCGACCTTTGAACGGCATTGCTTGAATTCGGTGTCACTGGGGTTTGTCGAGAACGGCCAGCCCTACCCGGACCCGCTGCAGCGTGGTGGAGCCGAGGCGCAGCCGGCTGCGTAAGCGTAAGCACAGGTGTAGCGCCGAGCCATGCTCGGCTGGGTGCAGCAAACCCTGTAGTGCCGAGCCATGCTCGGCAGGAGCGTTACCGGTAAAGCCTCAGCCGAGCATGGCTCGGCACTACAGGGTTTGCTGCACCCAGCCGAGCATGGCTCGGCGCTACAGATTTTCCGCTGACGGCCGACAACGGGATATCCCCATCCCTTGTCTGCCCCCATGCTCATCATCGTCGGCCTGCTCGTTGTCATCTTTGCTGTCCTGGGCGGCTACGTCGGTGCGCATGGCCGCCTGGCCGCGCTGTGGCAGCCCTACGAACTGGTCATCATCGGTGGCGCGGCACTGGGCGCGTTCCTGATCGCCACGCCGCTCAAGACCGTCAAGCAGACCTTGCGGGCAACCGTCAGCGTGTTCAAGGGCCCACAGTACAAGCGCCAGGACTACCTGGACGTGCTCAGCCTGCTCTACGAACTGCTCAACAAGGCCCGCCGCGAAGGCTTCATGGCGCTGGAAGACCACGTCGAGAACCCGCAGGACAGCGCGGTGTTCGCCAACTACCCCAAGGTCCTGGCCGACCACCACCTGCTCGATTTCATCACCGACTGCCTGCGGTTGATGATCGGCTCCAACATCGAGCCGCACGAGCTGGAACCGTTGCTGGAGCTGGAGCTGGAAAAGCACCACCACGAAGCGCTGGAACCTGCGCACGTGCTGAACAAGGTAGCCGACGGTCTGCCGGGCTTCGGCATCGTCGCCGCGGTCCTTGGCATCGTCATCACCATGGGCGCGATCGGCGGCGACATCAAGGAAGTCGGTGCGCACGTGGCCGGGGCGCTGGTCGGCACCTTCCTCGGCATCCTGCTCGGCTATGGCTTCATCGGGCCACTGGCTGCAGCGGTGGAAGCCCGCGCCGAGCAGGACGCACGCATCTACGAATCAGTGAAAACCGCACTGCTGGCCTGCCTGCGTGGCTACAACCCGAAGATCGCGCTGGAGTTCGCCCGCAAGACCGTGCCTTCGGCACTGCGTCCGGGTTTCAGCGAGTTCGAGCAACACCTGAAGTCGGTCAAGTAAGGCGAGCGCCATGACCGAGACCAAACCCACGGTGATCGTGCGCCGGGTGAAGAAAGTCCAGGGCGGCGGCCATCACGGCGGCTCCTGGAAGGTGGCATACGCCGACTTCGTCACCGCGATGATGGCTTTCTTCC
Source organism: Stenotrophomonas sp. STEN021 (assembly GCF_056760175.1). NCBI lineage: Bacteria > Pseudomonadati > Pseudomonadota > Gammaproteobacteria > Lysobacterales > Lysobacteraceae > Stenotrophomonas > Stenotrophomonas sp. STEN021. The sequence continues at coordinate 2,295 of NZ_JBRREH010000149.1, forward strand.
TGGTGCTGTGGCTGATGGCCGCCACCACCAAGCCCGAGCGCGCTGCAATTTCCGAATACTTCCGCAATCCCAGCCCACTGGCCGGCAGCAGCAGTACGCCGGCGCCGGGCATGGCCGGCCCCGGCGGCGCCAGCACCTCGATGATCAAGCTCGGCGGTGCCACCGACGTGTCGCGTGGCAACAGCAATGATCCGTTCCAGAACCGGCAGGAAGCGGTGCCCACGCCGGTACAGGAGCGCGAGCGCGACAAGCAGCGCCTGGAAGCCTTGAAGCAGGAGTTGCAGGAAGCGATCAGCAAGAGCCAGGCGCTGGAGCCGTTCAAGGACCAGTTGCTGCTGGACATCACCCCGGAAGGTCTGCGCATCCAGATCGTGGACAAGCAGAACCGGCCGATGTTCGACCTCGGCAGCGCGCGCCTGATGCCGTACACGCAGACGATCCTGGTGGAGCTGTCGCGCTACATCAACCAGGTGCCCAACCACATCAGCCTCACCGGCCATACCGATACCACCGCTTATTCCACCCAGGTGGGCTACGGCAACTGGGAGCTGAGTGCGGACCGCGCCAATGCCGCGCGACGTGCACTGCTGGAAGGCGGCATGGACCCGGCCAAGGTGGCGCGTGTGGTCGGATTGGCGTCGTCGGTACTGTTTGACAAGACCAATCCGCAGAACCCGATCAACCGCCGCATCAGCATCGTGGTGATGAGCCAGGAAGCCGAAGCAGCGGCACTGAACCAGGCCGACAGCCTGCCGGTCCCGGTGGCCACCGTCGTCCCGGCGGCCGCTGCTACGGCTCCGGCTGATGACATCAGCGACGGCCCCGGTTGAGCCCCGTTCCGGCAGCAGGGGCGCGCTGCGCCTACAATGGGCGTCGTTTTCCTATTAGCCGAACATCATGTCCAAGCTCTCCAAAGCCAAGCGCGACAAGCGCAAGAAGCAGGCCCCGCGCCGCCCGTTCGCCCGCCTGAACGCCCAGCAGCAGGTGCAGAACCACGCCGTGCTGGTCAACGAAGAAGGCCAGGTCGTGGCCGCCATCGGCCTGCAGGGCAATGAGTGGCTGCTGGCCATCGGCGGCCAGACCATGGGCAATGCCGACAACCCGGTGCCGATGCTGGCCATGCTCAAGCACCTGGCCAATGTGCAGGAGAAGGAAGGCCGCAAGGTCACCCTGGAATACTCCGCAGCGCTGCAGCAGATGATCGACGACCTGGCCGCTGACGAAGGCAAGACCGCCGACGATTACCTGGCCGGCCTGGTGTCCGAGTTTGAAGGCATCGAAGGCGAAGAAGCCGCTGAAGCGGCAGCTGGAGACGTCGCAGGCGAGACCATCGCGATTGCCGAAGAAGTGCCGGCTGACGACGACAAGTCCAAGGCCTGAGTCCAGGGCCGAACGTGACGGTCTATATCGACGATGCGGTACATCCCTGGCGCGGTGAGCGCTGGGCGCATCTGATGGCCGACACCTTGCCCGAGCTGCATGCGCTGGCGCAGCAGCTCGGGATTCCGCGCAGAGCCTTCCAGAACCGCCCCAGCGGCGTGCACTACGACGTGCCTGCGCCGCTGCGTGAGCAGGCAATTGTGCTCGGCGCGCAGGCGATATCGCGGCATACCGATCGCGCGCAGATGCGCCGGGTGATTGCCAATGCGCGGGCGTTGTACCAGCCCTGATCACCGGTTTGTAGGAGCGGCGTACGCCGCGAAGCTCGTATTCCGTCAGGTCGCGGACACGCAGATCGCTTCCCCGATGCCGGCTTCCGGGGCGAAGACGCCGCAGCAAAAAACCCCAGGAAAAGCGGAGCGGGCCCCGGGCGCAGCGGCAACCCCCCCCACCAAACCAACGCAGCACAACTTG
>NZ_JBRREH010000150.1:0-4108 GCF_056760175.1 Stenotrophomonas sp. STEN021
TTTTGTTTTTTTTTTTTTTTCGGCGTGGCTAAAGCGTCTAAGCCAGAAATCCAAACAGGGTCAGCAACCACGACCCACCCATTGGTCCACTGCTCTCAGCTTCGCGGCTTACGCCGCTCCTACAAACCACAGCACAGCAACTGGAGAACCCCATGCAACCCGACTTCTGGCTGCAACGTTGGCAGAACGGTCAAATCGGCTTCCATCGCAACGAGGTGATGCCGCTGCTGCAGAAACACTGGCCGGAGCTGCAGCTCCAGCAAGGCAGCCGCGTGCTGGTGCCGCTGTGCGGCAAGACCCTGGACATGCACTGGTTGGCCGCGCAAGGGCACCGCGTGCTCGGCGTCGAGTTATCACCGATGGCGATCGAGCAGTTCTTTGCCGAAGCAGACATCATCCCGCAGCGCCACGGCAGCCAGTACGGCGAGCACTACAGCGCCGGGCCGATTGAGATCATCTGTGGCGATGCGTTTGCACTGGATGCGGAGCTGCTGGGGGATATCGCCGGCGTCTACGACCGCGCAGCACTGATCGCCTTGCCGCCGCATCTGCGCCAGCACTACCGCGACACCTTGTATGGGCAGCTGCCGATCAACTGCCAAGGCGTGCTGATCACCCTGGAGTACCCACAGGACGAGAAGCAAGGCCCACCGTTCTCAGTGGGTGAAGCCGAAGTTCAACGCTTGTTCGCCAGCCCATGGCAGGCCGGACTGCTGGAACGCCGCGACATCCTCGACCAGCAGCCGGACTTCCGTGCCGACGGCGTGAGCGCACTCTCCACCGCCGTCTACAGACTGCAACGCCTGTAATGCCCGCAACGCCGACCCATGGCCGGCAGGGACGTTGCCGATAGATTCAAATGCCGACCATGGGTCGGCACTACAACATCAATGCGCGGCGGTGCCCTTGGCGTCCATCTTGCTCAGCTGGTACAGCTCCAGGCCAATGCGCTTGATCAGACCCAGCTGCTTCTCCAGCCACCAGGCATGGTCTTCCTCGGTGTCACGCAGCTGCAGCAGCAGGATGTCGCGGCTGACGTAGTCACCCTGTGCTTCGCACAGCTTCACACCGGCAGCCAGGTTGGCACGCACCTGGTATTCGACCTGCAGATCCTTCTCCAGCATCTCCATCACGGTCACCCCCGGCTCGAAGGCGTGCGGACGCATGTCGGGGTTGCCGCCGAGGAACAGGATGCGACGCAGCAGTGCATCGGCGTGCTCGGTCTCTTCTTCCATCTCGTGGCCAATACGCTCGTACAGCGCCAGCAGGCCCTGATCCTCATAACGACGGGAATGGATGAAGTACTGGTCACGCGCTGCCAGTTCGCCGCGCAGCAGTTCCTTCAGGCACTCAATGACTTCGGGTTTGCCCTGCATGGGGGTGCTCCTGATGATTCGATGGTGCATAGGGTGCCCCATCTGAAAACCCAATGATCTAATCGGAATCACTTTCAGTTGCGATTCCCTCTCTTTCGGCTTCACAAGCTGTCTACAATCGCGGCAGAACCGCTACCGGGGGTAGGCCTGTGCTGCGTTGGCTGCTGCGTTCGCTTTGGGTTGGTCTGGGGTTGCTGCTGATACTGCTGCTGGTCATCTGGGGACTGCTGCGCGGCAGCCTGCCACAGCTGGACGGTGAACTGGCACTGCCCGGGCTCTCCGCCCCGGTCAGCATCCAGCGCGACGCCCTGGGGGTACTCACCGTCGAGGCAGCCAACGAGGCCGATATGGCCCGCGCACTGGGCTATGTACACGCGCAGGAACGCTTCTTCGAGATGGACCTGATGCGCCGGTCAGCGGCCGGCGAGCTGTCCGAGCTGTTCGGCACCAAGGCCTTGCCGCTGGACAAGCGCATGCGCGTGTACCGGCTGCGTGCCCATACCCAGCAAAACCTGGGTGCGGCCTTGGGAGACAAGCGGGGCGTCGTCGAAGCCTACCGCGATGGCGTCAATGCAGGGCTTGCCGCCCTGCCGGTACGACCCTGGCCTTATCTGCTGCTGCGCCAGCAACCGCGACCATGGGAACTGGAGGACTCGGTACTGACCGGGCTGGCGATGTACGCCGACCTGCAGGACCCGGCCAATACCCGTGAACTGGCGATGGCGCGCATCCGCAGCGTGGTGCCACCGGCGCTGTATGCGCTGCTGGCGCATGACGGCAGCAGCTGGGATGCACCCTTGTTCGGCGCGCCCCGTGGCGATGCGGTGTTACCGGATGCGGCAACGCTGGACCTGCGCAGTGCCGGCACTACAGCTGCCCTCACTCCACCTCTTGCTTCGCAAGCGGTCCCCCTCTCTCCCGCTGCGCGGGAGAGAGACGTAGGTGGGTCGCCTGCGGCGACCGATTCTTTTCCGGGCAGCAACAACTTCGCAGTAGCCGGCGCCCTTACCGCCGACGGCCGCGCCATCATCGCCGACGACATGCATCTGGGCCTGCGTGCGCCCAACATCTGGTTCCGTGCACGCCTGCGCTATGCCGACCCGACTGCTCCCGAGGGCAAGGTCGATGTCGCAGGCTTCACCCTGCCCGGCCTGCCTGCGGTCATCGTCGGCAGCAATACGCGGGTGGCCTGGGCCTTCACCAACAGCTATATCGACACCGCCGACTACACCACCCTGCCTGCCAACACGCCACTGCGCAGTTATAACGAGGCGATTGCTGTTGCCGGTGCCAGCCCGGAACTGCTGCTGGTGCGCGAAACCGATTGGGGCCCGATCCTGCATGACGAACCCGACGGGCGGCTGCTCGCCCTGCGCTGGGTAGGCCAGCAAGCCGGTGCGGTGCGCCTGGATTTCGTCGACATGGCCAAGGCCGCCGACCTGGATTCCGCGTTTGCAGTGGCCGATCGCTCGGGCGTTCCCGCACAGAACCTGCTGGTTGCCGACCGCAGCGGACGTATCGCATGGCGCCTGATCGGTGCAAGGCCGGCGCGTGATCCAGTCTGCCATGCCGATGCGGACTCACCACGCATCTGCCCGCCTTGGCCTATCCGCACCGACCAGGCACCGTCGCTGATCGATCCTCCCGATCACCGCCTGTGGACGGCCAACGGCCGCGTGCTCGATGGCACCGCCCTGGCTGAAGCAGGCGATGGCGGTTATGACTTCGGCGCGCGCGCAAAGCAGATCCGCGATGGCCTGTTCGCCCATGAAAGCTTCGAGGAAAGTGACCTATTGGCGATCCAGCTCGACGACCGCGCAGTACTGATGGAGCGCTGGTGGAAGCTGCTGCGGCAGACAATCGAGCACAGCGATGATCCGGCGCTGAAACGACTGGAGGCCGCCAGCCGCAAATGGCAAGGACGCGCCGCCACCGATTCGGTCAGCTACCGGATGGCGCGCGGATTCCGCGGCATCCTGATGGACAACATGGAAGGCGCCTTGCTGGCACCGGCCAAAGAACAACTTGGCGAACGCTACATCGCACCCAAACTGGCCCAGTTCGAAGGCGTGTTGTGGCCCTTGCTCAGCGAACGACCACCGCACCTGCTGCCGCCACCATACGCAAGCTGGGATGCGTTGCTGGCCGACAGTGCCCGCCAATTGGAAAAGGACCTCGCCGGACAAGGGCCCGATCTGGCGCAGCGCAGCTGGGGCGAACGCAACACCGCCGCAATCTGCCATCCGGTCTCGGCAGCCCTGCCCGCTGTGTTCAAACGCTGGCTGTGCATGCCGGCCCAAGCCTTGGCCGGTGACAACAACATGCCACGCGTGGTTGGAGCGAAGTTCGGTGCGTCAGAGCGCATGGTGGTATCGCCCGGCCATGAGGCCGACGGCATCGTGCACATGCCCGGCGGCCAGAGCGGCCATCCGTTGTCGCCGTTCTGGGGTGCAGGCCATGACGACTGGGTGGAAGGCAGGCCAACCCCGTTCCTGCCGGGGCAGCCCACGCACAGTTTGAGCTTGAGCCCTCGCTGAGCAAGCAGCACGTTTCGGTACGCAGAGACAGGGAACCCGGGTAAGCGCAGTGCACCCGGGCGTTCCAGATTCGCGCCAGGCGCCCGGGGCACTGCGCTTGTCCCGGCCGACACCTGACTGTGGGAGCGGCGTAAGCCGCGAAGCAGGAACACCATCAGATTGCACACGCATCAAGGATTCCAGCAGAACCAGCTT
>NZ_JBRREH010000151.1:0-3946 GCF_056760175.1 Stenotrophomonas sp. STEN021
TCCCTAGAGTTCGTCGGCTGGGTGTTTTGTGTTTAAGTGACTGGCTCGGATGAGGCATTACCGGTAAAGCCTCTGCCGAGCATGGCTCGGCACTACACAAATCAGCCCACCCGTCGTCGTGACAACCAGGCGGAGATGCCCAGCATCATCAACGGCGGCAAGGCATAGGCGATGCGGTAGTCAAACTTCAGTGCGCCGGCCATGCGCCCGAAGAACATCTGCAACAGCAGGAAGCCCAATGCGAACAGCATGCCCAGGAACAGGCGCTTGCCCATGCCACCGCTGCGCAGCGAACCAAACGCGAACGGCACCGCGGCCAGGCACAGCGCCAACACGTTCAAGGGGTAGAACCAGCGCCCCCAATAGGTGTCTTCGTACTCGCGCGCGTCCAGGCCATTGCGCTTGCGGTAGTCGATGCTGGTCTTGAGCTCGCCGACACCGAGGTTGCGCGGCTTGGCCAAGCCGGAAGCCAGCGCAGACGCATCCAACTGCGAGGCCCACTTTTCGCTGGGCAGCTCCTCACGCGCGGCCGAGCGTTCGCCGAAGGTATCGCGGCGCACGCTTTCCAACACCCAACCCTGACTGTCGTGGCGTGCGGTCTTGGCGTAGGTCAGGCTCAGCAAGCGCCCGTCTTCACTCAACTGATACAGGCGCACGTCATGCAGCAGCAAGGTCGACTGACCGTCGGCGCTGAGCTGCTCTTCGCCGGTCAGGGCGTTGAGGAAGGTGTCGCCTTCACGCGCCCATAGGCCCGAATAGCGGGCGGTGGCCATATCGGTGTTGAAACGCGCACTGGCCTTCAAGGCATCGGCGCGGCTCTGCGCCCAAGGCGAGAGGGTTTCGCCATTGACCACCATCAATGCGGTCAGCAGCGACAGCGCAATCGCCACCGACACCGCAATCCGTCGCCGCGACAGGCCAATCGCCCGCAGCGCGGTCAATTCGGAAGTCGCCGCCAGCTGGCCCAGGCCCATCAGTGCGCCAATCACCGCAGCCATCGGAAACAGCGTGTAGGCACGACGCGGCAAGGTGTACGCCACCCAGGCCAAGGCATGGCCGAAGCTGTAATGGCCCTGGCCGATTTTCCCGGCCTCGCCGGACAAGGCCATGATCGCGTCCAAGCCCAACAGTATCATCCACACCACCAGCACCGTGAGCAGCACGGTACGGCCTACATAGACGTCATGAATCCGCGGCAGCAACCTCATGCCTTTGCTCCCGCACGGCGGCGACTCAAGCGCCCATCACGGAAGTACAGCCACAGGGCCAGCAGCAACAACGGCAAGGTCAACCACCACATGCCTGCATCCACTGGCAGCTTGCCCGCAGCCAGCCACTGGCGACCGAGAATGCTCAGGCTCACGCCAACCGTATAGGCCAGGAACGCGACCATGATGCGGCCGTAACGCTGCTGGCGCGGTGCGCTGCGGGCCAGCGGCAAGGTCAGCAGGGCGAACGCCAGCGCCAGCAACGGCGGGGTGATGCGCCAGTGCAGCTGGGCCTTGGCCTCCGGCCGGTCATCGCCAAGCAACTGGCGGGTGGTCAGCATTTCCGGATCATTCTGGTCGCGCACTTCCTCGCGGTCCGGCAGGGCCACTTCGTTACGCGCATAGCGCATCAGCCGGTAGCCCAGGGTCCCGCTCTCCGGGCCTTCGACCCGATAGCCGTCCTCCAGGCGCAGATAGCGCTGACGCTCGCCTTCGAAAAACATCGCGCCGCTGTTTGCCGATACCACGTCGATACGTCCTTCCTTCTGACGCTGCATGAACACCTTGCCCATCTTGGTGCCGTCGCCCGTCATTGACGACAGGTAGACAATGCCGCCTCCGGACAACGGGGTGAACTGGCCCGGCTCCAGCCCGGCCACGACCATGCTGCGACTGGCTTCCTGCAACATCCGCTCGGCGTTGCGGTCGGCCCAGGGCCCCAACCACAGCGAGCAGCCCGCAACCAGCGCCACCACCGGCACCGTCAACAGCAGGATCGGCTTGAGCAGGCGCTTGGGACCGACGCCAACGCCGGTCAGCACCGCCATTTCTGAATCGCGGTACAGCCGCGCGATCGAGAGGGCCAGCCCCAGCATCAGCGCCAGGGGCAGGATGATGGGCAGGTAAACGATGAACTGCAGGCCTAGCTGGGACAGCATCAGGCCGGCCGGGATGCGGCCATCGGCGATACGGCCGAGGATGTCGACCAGCACACCGCCCATGCTGACTACCAGAAGTACGGTCAAAGTGGCCAGAAAACTCTGGAGGAAGTCACTCAGAAGGTAGCGGTCAAGCTTCGCCATAGGGTCGGTGGTTTAAACTCTCGGTTTAGTCCGCAGAACGCCCGGCCTCGATGGCCTTGCGTATACAGCCTGCGATTGTACGGATTTGGCAACGGAATCTGATCAATGTCTCTGGAATTCACCCTGAACCACGCCGCCCCGGTCTCCGCCGAGGTGGATTGCGTCATTGTTGGCGCCTTCTCTGACAAGTCGCTGACCCCGGCCGCACAGGCCCTGGACGCGGCTTCCGGTGGTCGTCTGGCCGCCCTGACCGAGCGCGGCGATGTTGGCGGCAAGACCGGCAACACCACCTTGCTGCACGATCTGGCCGGCGTCAGCGCCGCCCGTGTGCTGGTGGTTGGCCTGGGCGACCCGGCCAAGTTCGGCGTGGTGCAGTACCTGAAGGCTGCCGGCGACGCCGCCCGCGCCCTGAAGAGCGGCAATACCCGCAGCGCGCTGTTCACCCTGAACGAACTGGAAGTTGCTGGTCGCGATGCCGCCTGGAACGTCCGTCAGGCCGTGATCACCGCCAACCACGCCAGCTACCGCTATACCGCCACCCTGGGCAAGAAGAAGCCGGAAGCCCCGGGCCTGGAGTCGCTGGCCATCGCCAGCAGCGACGAAACCGCGCTGCTGCAGGGCCAGGCCATTGCCGCCGGCGTGGAATACGCCCGCGAGCTGGGCAACCTGCCGCCGAACTACTGCACCCCGGCCTATCTGGCTGAATCCTCGGTCAAGTTCGCCGCCGAGCACGACGGCGCCGAAGCCGAGATCCTGGACGAGGCGCAGATGGAAGCGCTGGGCATGGGCTCGCTGTTGGCCGTCGCCCGTGGCTCGGCCAACCGCCCGAAGCTGGTGGTGCTGAAGTGGAGCAATGGCGGTGACGCCAAGCCCTACGTGCTGGTCGGCAAGGGCATCACCTTCGACACCGGCGGCGTCAACCTAAAGACCCAGGGGGGCATCGAGGAAATGAAGTACGACATGTGCGGTGGCGCCAACGTCATCGGCACCTTCGTCGCCACGGTCAAGGCCAAATTGCCGTTGAACCTGGTGGTGGTCGTCCCGGCAGTGGAGAACGCCATCGACGGCAACGCCTACCGTCCGTCCGACGTGATCACCTCGATGTCGGGCAAGACCATCGAAGTGGGCAATACCGACGCCGAAGGCCGTCTGATCCTGTGTGACGCGCTGACCTATGCGCAGCGCTTCGAGCCGGCCGCACTGATCGACGTTGCCACGCTGACCGGCGCCTGCATGGTGGCCCTGGGCCACCAGACCGCCGGCCTGATGAGCAAGCACGACGACCTGGCCAACGAACTGACCGCCGCTGGCGAAAACGTGTTCGATCGCGCATGGCGCCTGCCGTTGTGGGATGAGTACCAGGGCATGCTGGATTCCAGCTTCGCCGACGTCTACAACATCGGCGGCCGCTGGGCCGGTGCCATCACCGCTGGCTGCTTCCTGTCGCGCTTCACCGAAGGCCAGCGCTGGGCGCACCTGGATATCGCCGGCGTCGCCAGCGATGAAGGCAAGCGCGGCATGGCTACCGGTCGCCCGGTCGGCCTGCTGACCCAGTGGCTGCTGGACCGCGTTGCATAAGTAAGTCCTGGACAAAGCCGGGGGGGGGGGGGGGGGGGGGGGGGGGGGGGGGGGGGGGGGGGGGGGGGGGGGGGGGGG
>NZ_JBRREH010000152.1:0-3815 GCF_056760175.1 Stenotrophomonas sp. STEN021
TCAGTCCTAAACTAAAATTTGTGTTGGTTTGGTTTTTTTCAAAAAAATTTTTTTTAAAATTATATTTTTTTAATAAAAAAAAATGGGGGGCCCCCCCCCCCCATACCCCCCAGATCCCAGATGCTTTTAGGCTTTTAAAAAAGGCTTTTAGTAGGTAAGGCCAAAGTCTCCCCCTACCCAGCAAGCGGGGGTTTTGACTTTAGACCTGTCTATTACTTTCGTAAAAGCCACAAGGCCGAGAAGATACCTACATACTTCTCTACAGCGAGTTCACGGCTTGTAGTGCCGCCTTACACAAGTCTCGCAACCGATACTATCGGCGTCTCTTTGGTGGGCTTCTGTAAGCGTCCTAGATGCCTCTAGGAACTCTCAATTCTAACCCGTAGATATCAGCAGAACCGGGAAGAGGCAACGCAAATTGAAGTTCCTTAAGCTTCAACACCTCTCGACACATATGCTTGATACCTTGGCTTCACTCCTGTGAATTTAAGCTCAATAACGCATTTCCTCGTTATATATATCTGCTAGACAACAGCACGCTAACCAACGGCTTTTTCGTTTGTCAGGCGAGTTATATAATGGGTATTGATTAATCTCCGGCTTTTGTTATTATCCCAGAAAGGGGCTTGGCCTGAGTGGTGTAATCCGTTTCATTACATTACTCGCTTCAATAGTCTGCAAAACTTTGAAGCCATAGATACAAATTAGCCCAGCTTGATTTATTGTCAAGCTGGGCTTTTTATTTTTTGGTAACTGACAAGAAGGAGATTGATTTCTATTTTAATAGGTATTTCAACTAAAGGCCGGAGAGCTTAAGCCAGCCCTTTCTTCTCATTACCGTATTGCGACTTGCAAGAAAAAAGTTGAAGAAGTCCTCAAAATGAGGAACCCCCATAGAACTCCACCCTTCACGATTTTCGTAATCAGCAGCGTGGTCAACCATGTTTCTAAGTAGATAATATATGGGTCTGAAGCATTCGATAATTCGCCATATCGCCAGTTTTGATGCTCGCTCACCGATAATTTGCCTGTGGAAGATATCGAATTCAGTCATTGGAAACCCAGTCTCGTCAAGAACACTGGTAAATCCGAATCCAAATCCCGCTTTATCCATCGAACTAGCAAGAGAGCGAGCAGCCTTCTCTCTTCTGCTTGCGGGTGTAAACTCCCTATCAAGCTCCTCACATACTTTCCACCACTCATCTATCGGACTCAGACTCCCAGCCCCCTTCGTTGGTTCAGCTAATTCGTTAAAATTGAAATATCGTGCTCCTTTCGCAAATTTGGAAAGAAACTCTAGCAGCTTGTTATCTACGTCAAGTCGTTTGCTGAGTGTGGAACCTTGCATATAGATTGAATGCAAGTCGTCACATTTTTCCATTAACTTTATTAAATCGTGACCTCTCCCTCCATCCCTAAGGGATTGCATCGACGGGCCCTTGTATTGATTCTTAAGCATGTAATCGACAACGATAGCGAGCTTAAGCATACGCTCCATCCCGATGGATAGATTGAAAAACGCAGCGTAAAAGTTTCCATCCTTTTCTGCGTAATATCTAGACTTAAGGAGCGCATCGAATCCGAAAATAATTGAACTCTTTGCTAGATGTGACTCTTGCGAAAGAAGAAAATTTTCCTTAGAAAATCCGATATAATGCATAGATGTCCTTATATATGAATTGCCCAACGTTTGGTGGATTCCCCGCCTTGAATTACAATAAAATCACAACCACAGAAAATCAGCAACAAAAAAGCCCCGCTTCCGGGGCTATTTTTATTGCAAGCAGTCCATAGGACTGTGAACTTTCTTTCTAAGCTGCCCAAGGGGCAGATAAGCTGCTCCAGATGTTTGCTTTCTAAGCAGCTCATAGAGCTGTGAACGACCGGAACAAAATTGACATTATAATAATATGTTATTTCTGTCAAGTATTATGCTTGTATCCCATCGCACTTAGATCAGTGTTGCCATTGGATTGGGCCGAAGCCACCAAAAATGGCGAATGGATAAAAGTGCAAATAGATTTTCACGGCAAAAAAGGCAATCCACCAATTGGCAATAGGATATTTGCGACTTCTTAAAGCATTTCCTAAAGTCATTTTCTTTGATACATCGACTACGCCACCGTGATCTTTGTAGGATTGCCACTCCCGATTGTGTCCATCCACTGCATTGTTCATATTAATAATATATGCCAACCAGCCCAACACCATTGGGGCAAAGAAGATCCCTCCAAGAATGAACGGCAAGGAAGTTAGAAGGCCCATTACAGCACCCACTAGAATCCATGAAATGTGGATCTTCTTACTCGTAGAACCGCGCCAAATTGCGTGCATATATCCCCCTGTGTGTGAAAGAAGTAGCAGCGTTGCAGCCCGATCCTTGATCGGTTCAACTAGTGCTGTCAATAGGTTTAGCAAAAAAAAGCCCCAAGATCGGGGCTTTTCTTCTTACGGTATGTGGGAGATCATCTTCTGAAACCATTCTTCCTTTTTTTACTGTTAATAGGATCAAGAACAGGATTGGGAGCCTCAGGAGTAAGCGTAGGTTCTTTGAGTTCATCGGCTGCTTTTTGCTCTGGGGTCTTCAAGCTATCTTGGAACTGATCGACACTCTCTGTTAGATATTTATCTGCAAGTAACCTATTTGCCTGTGCTTGTGTGCGTTCTTGCTTTGCATCATCAGCAGCTTGCTTCAATTGCTCTAAATGCAATTTTTCTTCTTCCTGTTGTTTTTGAGCTTGAGTCTTGATCCCTGCAAAATTTGCAATCCTGCTTAAACCAGTTTCTTCCAGTTCTTCATAATTTGTATTGGCTGCTCTGTATAGATCCAGTCGATCTTTTCGCTCCTTCTTCCAATGCTCATATTGCTCTTGTGTCTTTTCATATCTTGAATAAGCGCCTAACACTTTACGAGCATATAGACGTTGGTCGAAGTCTTCTGATTGCTCCATTTCTTTTGCTTTCTTGAGAATTTTTTGAATATCACTCTCGACACTTTCTGAATATTCGTTTGCTAACATAATTTGAGTCCTCGTTATTTCGTCTACTTCTTTTGATACTTGAACTCTGCTAGAAGTAGACTTCACTAACTTGGTTCCTGCCGTTCTTGTGTAAGAACGAATTTCTCTAATTGCTGCTGCTCTAATAATTTTTCTACCATTGGGCTGATCTTCGATCATTGCCCTTGCATGTAGATCTTGGATTTCACGCTTTTTAAGTGGAACGACATTGGAAGCTTCTGCTGCCTTCTGTAGTGCTTCTACTCGCATACGGTGGCGGTTGAACCGGTTGCTAGAGATCGCTGTGATCTCGTCATTAGCAATAGTTCTCTTTGTGCCTCTTCTGCGCCTTCTGGCTTGCGTAGAAGCCCGTCCTTCGTGCTTGGTAGGGGTTCTATCGAGCTGTGCAGCTTCGTCGTATTTCCCGGCTCTCATCGCTTCCAACTTTTGAGCTTCTAGCGTCTTTTCAGAAATACGGCAATCCTGTCCTGCGGCCTCTAGTGCTTTGTTGGCGTGTTGAGACCACTCTTTACGCCAGTTCTCCAATATAGTTTTGTCGTTCCAAGATCGCTCTTTGTTGCCGAATCCGGCAACGGAGACCGCTCTTAAAGTCAACATAATATGAGCGTGAGGATTGCCACTATCAAAGTCGTGAAAAGCGACAACTGCACACATTCCCCTGTTGACCATTTCTTTATTTGTGAACTCTAGGGATGCTCTGAACAATTCCTCGGCGACAATAGCGCAAGGTTCGACGGATGACGACGATGCAGCTGAGCTTCGGGGACGCGGAACACACGGGCAAGCGGAAGAAGA
>NZ_JBRREH010000153.1:0-3734 GCF_056760175.1 Stenotrophomonas sp. STEN021
AAACCCGTCGAAAAGCGTCAGAAACGGCGCAAAATCGATCATATCGAGGTCGACTTGGCGCCTTGACGCTGAAATCCAAGTATCAGAGCGCTTTGATCAGACCTTCCCTAATCCTGGTTCGGGGAGCTCGGGGCTTCGGGTGGACCTTCTGGAATGGGGGGAGCGCTATCCTACGGAAATCTCGATATCCAAGGCCGAGTCGGACGGTTTTGGCGGTCGCATCGTCTTCGGTAGCGTGGAGAACATGCTGTATCTGCTTCCGGATATGGTGATTCAGGTATCTACAGATGACGGTGATACCTGGACCGATGCGGTTTTTTCCGAGGGCTCATGGGCTGTAGTGCAGTCTGGTATGCCAGCGGGCGACTGGACGGCGCAGGTAAGGATGGTCGAACGCTCGACCGGTCGGTCCATCGGATTGAGTGACTCTAAATTCGTTGATATGCGGACCCCGGGCATTCCTGCGATTGAACGTATCGCCGATGCCGAAGGTATGTATACGCAAGCGAAAGCTGCCGACGGCTCATTGATCGAGATATCTCTGGAAGGAACAGGCGCCAAGCAAGGCGACACTGTGCACATCAGGTGGGGTTCGGTTACGTATGACCAGGCGTTGACAAAATCAGATGTCGATTCAGGTCGTGTAGCCGTCAAGATGCCAGCTGATCGGAGCATTCTCCAGGGTGTTGATATGGACTTCTCCGTGACAGCACAAATCGTTGGAAAAAACGGAATTGCTGGTGCCGTTTCGCAACCCTATCAGGTTGTTGGTACTTACTTTGTGGGTCAAGTGATCACCGATACGCTACTTAAGCCGCTAGTCGGTAACACCTATGTCTACAACAACGGATTCACGATAGAAACAGACGGTGTGATGGTCAGGGCCGCAGCCACGAGCTCCACTTATGCGGGCTTGACAATAAACGGGGCCGAGGGCGCCGACGCGTCGTTTGTGTTCGCGTTGCCGCTCAGGGAGTTTGGGCTGCGGTTGAGCGGAATTGATAGCGAGCTTGGTGTCAAGATTCTTATCCTTGATACCAAAGGGGGCTTGATTGAGGAGCAGACGGTATTCGGCGATAGCACTGCCTTCCACGCAAATACGTTCAGCTACGTTGCGCAAAATGAACTGGTGGATATAGGTGCGATCAAGATCATTGGCAATGAGGCCAGCTTGACGCTTGATGCATTCAAGATGAAGCAAGTGGTGCATACCGTGGATACCCGTGAGCCGAATGTGATTGGCTCCGTTTCGGAGAGCTTCTTTGGAACCGATGCGGATGATGTGGTTGTGCTGCAGACCCCTGGTTGGGCTTTCTTGACTGGCGCGAGTGCGGGGATCAACGGTGGTGCTGGTATTGACACATTGAAATTCACCAGCACAGCCGGGGCACAACTGCCGAGCGTTCGAAATGTTAGCTCCATGGAGATATTTGATTTGGGGTCGACCACCAGTTCAAATTCGAGGCTTCTTTACCTGAGTCTTTCCGATGTGCTGAGAAATGGTGGAGTGGATGCATTTTATGAGGGTGGGGCGAGCCGTGTGCAGATGATTGTAAAAGCAACGGGCGGGAATGCTGGCCTTATACTTAACGATACGCTGGTCGGTGGATTCAATGTTGGCCCCGCTTCAACATATTCCTCTGGCGGCGATCTGGGAGATTGGGTTGCCAAGGGTGCGGTGACTGTCAATGGCCAGACCTACACGTCGTATCAACACTCCACCATCGCCGCCGAAGTTCTGGTGCAAGGTGTGCACGTCACCATTCAGAACAGAAGCGAGATTGTGGCCCCGGCTGCGCGGGGCCTGCGCTCGTTTACTGCATCGGACATGGTTGTCGAAGATTCGGATTCTGTCAGTCCCAAAGACCCGCAGTATGTAGGGATTGATGTGCCTGAAGCGTCCTCGGTCTCTTTGCTTCAGTCCGTTGAAGTGGACTTGTTTGCTTCACAGCAAGGTCTGTTTGAGATTACCCGTTCGTACGCAGAAGACTCTGGCGGCGGCACCTTGGTGACGAGTCTCAATGCAGATATCTTCGATCAGAACCAGGTCTCGTACGTTTTAATGTAACCCGCAATCTGGAGGTCTCGCTTGCCATGGAGGCAAGTCAACGGGGTGCTTGCGCCCCGTTGAATCTGCAAAGCTGTCTCCTGCCAACGCTTCGAATTGCGACAACCTACAAGCTCCTTGATTTGTTCCATTCATTTTGGGCCGATTCCAAATCGACTTCCGTTCAAAGGCGACGAGCGTTGGCGCAGAGCGGATCAGTGAATGGTCTCTAGACGTCAATGTCCATGATTTAAGACTAGCCTTATGGATGGCTTGGATATTGGTGCCTACCTTATCACTGGTGAAACCATGTGCTGGCTAGGTACTGCTGCGATTTGCGAATGAGTGAATCTCACGCATGGCTGTTCAAAGGGTTTTTTGTTGCTTTCATATTCTCTTGGCTGTGTCTTGGCCGCACTTGCGACGAGTTACATAGCCAGTACCAACAATGGTCCAACACGCGACGCATTGATCGTGGTTCGGAAAGTTAGAAATACACAAATTGAGTGGATAACAAATGACTGCAGTTATTTCGGTGGTTAGAGGCAACGCTGTGGCTGAAGCCCGGCAATTTTCTAGTGCAATGGATGAAAAGGCTGCTCGTATCCGCGCGACCAACGGTGCACGCTACGTGCTTGCGGAAGTGCACGGGAGCAACGCTGGAAGCATCACTGCCAAGCGTATCGGCAAGGACCTGATTCTTCAGCAGGAGATGGAAGGTGCCGAACCCGCATCATTGATCATCGAAGATTTCTACGGCAGCGAGGGGCAGTTGGTCGGCCTGGATGCCAATGGCGAGTATGTGACATACCAGGCTGTCACCGCGGATGGTCTTGCCGATGCTGCGACAATGGTTGATGGCGGTTCTTCACTGATCACCTTGTCGGCAGCGCCGTCGCCGCTGTTGGCCGATTTCCAGTTCTCCGAGAGTGGCGCTTCGCTTGCCGGTGGCGTGCTGTCCAGTCTGGCCGCGGTAGCGGGCGGTCTCGCGCTGCACACCAGCAAAAGCAGCGGCGGCAAGTCGCAGCCTGCGCCAGCAGCCAGCAACTTCCGGCTCGAAGAGCTGGCTCCGTCCCAGGTCGGTGACTCGACTCCGGACACTGCCGTTGCGCCGGTGCTGAATGATGTCGATGCTGTAGAAGCAGATGCTGTCGTCGCCGGACGCGACGAAGCCGCCGTCGATGCGCCGAACGCTCAGGCTCCGCTGGACGCAAGCGTTGACGCCGCCATCCTGGAAGACGAGGCTGCTCCCGCAGCGCCCGCCGTTCAAGATAGCGATGCCGATACCGAGCATGCTCCCGAAGCCGGTGACAGCAAGAACCGTGCGCGCCCCAACAATGTCCAGACCGACGCTGCCATCAAGGTGGCTGGCGCGGTTGCACCATTCTCCATTGACGACGTGCCCGTCATCGACGCACTGATCGATGATCATGGGGCCATTACGGGCGAGATCGAGAACGGCGGCTATACCGATGATGGCCGGCCGCAGATCGTTGGCAGGGCCGAGCCGGGCGTAATGGTCCACGTTTACGATGGCGTGAACCTGCTTGGCCATGCGATCACCGGTGCCGATGGCAAGTGGTCATTCACGCCGCTGTATCCGCTGGCGGATGGCCGCCACGAGATCAGCATCATTCACCAGCATCCGAACGGCGACTCCGGTGAAGAGTCGTTGCCGTACGTGATC
>NZ_JBRREH010000154.1:0-3629 GCF_056760175.1 Stenotrophomonas sp. STEN021
CCCCCCCCCCCCCCCCCCCCCCCCCCCCCCCCCCCCCCCCCCCCCCCGCCGGGGGGGGCCGCTGGTGGGGGGGGGGCTCCCCCCCCCCCGCCCCCCCCACTACAGGTGAAGCGCAGCCGACCGTGGGTTGGGCGCGCGGGGCTCGGCTGGGGTATGCCCGTCGAAGTATGTATAATTCGTACATACTTCATTGGAGGTCCCATGGAAGCCACCGTAGCTGAACGCGGGCAGATCACCCTGCCCAAGGCCGTACGCGACGCTTTGGGCCTGACCAAGGGCACCCAGCTCAAGGTTGAGCTGGACGGCAGCCGCATCATCCTGCGCAAGAGCGTGGACGACGCCATCTCCCGTGCCCGCGGCAAGTTCGCCCTCGACGGTTTCGACTCGGCCGAGCAGGCCGTGCGTACCGTCCGTGACGAGGCCGACGAGGCATGATGATCGCCGTCGACTCCCCGGTCCTGATCGAGCTGCTCAGCGACGGCCCCCGTGCCGACGCGGTGGAAGCCTGCCTGCGGCAGGCGCTGGTCGGTGGCCGGGTGGTCATTTGCGGTACCACCCTGGCCGAGATCTGCGCCTCGCTGCGCGGCGGCGCCGAGGTGCAGGGCGCTCTGGAAGAAATGGGTGTCCATTTCAATCCGCTGGAAGCCAAATCCGCGTTGCGTGCCGGCGAGATGCATCGCCGCCACCGGCAGCGCAGCGGCGATACCCGCCGCATCGACGATTTCATGGTGGGCGCGCATGCACTGCTGCAGTGCGATGGCCTGATCACCTGGAACGACACGTTTTATCGCGACTACTTCAAGGGCCTGAAGCTGATCGTGCCGCAAGCCTGAGCGCCCATCCATTCTTTAACCGTTACACCCGGGAGTTGTCATGTTGGAAGCCTACCGCCACCACGTAGCCGAGCGCGCCGCGCTTGGCATCCCGCCGTTGCCGCTGACTGCACAGCAGACGGCCGACGTCATCGAGCTGCTGAAGAACCCGCCGGCCGGCGAAGCCGAGTTCCTGCTCGACCTGATCACCAACCGCGTGCCGGCCGGTGTCGATGACGCCGCCAAGGTCAAGGCGTCGTACCTGGCCGCCATCGCCTTCGGCAGCGAGAAGAACGCACTGATCAGCCGTGCGCGCGCCACCGAGCTGCTGGGCACCATGCTGGGCGGCTACAACGTCGCGCCGCTGATCCAGCTGCTGGACGACGCCGAAGTTGGCGCCATCGCCGCTGAAGGCCTGAAGCACACCTTGCTGGTGTTCGATGCCTTCCACGACGTGCAGGAAAAGGCCAAGGCCGGCAACGCCAATGCACAGGGCGTGCTGCAGAGCTGGGCCGATGCCGAGTGGTTCACCAGCAAGCCGGAAGTGCCGCAGAGCCTGACCATCACCGTGTTCAAGGTGCCGGGCGAAACCAATACCGACGACCTGTCGCCGGCTCCGGATGCCACCACCCGTCCTGACATTCCGATGCACGCCCTGGCGATGCTGAAGAACAAGCGTCCCGACGCACCGTTCGTGCCGGAAGAAGACGGCAAGCGCGGCCCGATCCAGGAAATCCTGTCGCTGAAGGACAAGGGCCACCTGGTTGCCTACGTCGGCGACGTGGTCGGCACCGGCTCCAGCCGCAAGTCCGCCACCAACTCGGTGTTGTGGTTCACCGGTGAAGACATTCCGTTCATCCCGAACAAGCGTTTCGGCGGCGTGTGCCTGGGTTCGAAGATCGCGCCCATCTTCTACAACACCATGGAAGACGCCGGCGCACTGCCGATCGAGCTGGACGTGTCGAAGATGGAGCACGGCGATGTCGTCGAGCTGCGTCCTTACGACGGCAAGGCACTGAAGAACGGCGAAGTCATCGCCGAATTCCAGGTCAAGAGCGACGTGCTGTTCGACGAAGTGCGCGCCGGTGGCCGTATTCCGCTGATCATCGGCCGTGGCCTGACTGCCAAGGCGCGTGAAGCGCTGGGCCTGCCGGTCACCGACCTGTTCCGTCTGCCGGTGCAGCCGGCCGACACCGGCAAGGGTTACTCGCTGGCACAGAAGATGGTTGGCCGCGCCTGTGGCCTGCCGGAAGGCAAGGGCATGCGCCCGGGCACCTATTGCGAACCGAAGATGACCTCGGTGGGCTCGCAGGACACCACCGGTCCGATGACCCGTGACGAGCTGAAGGACCTGGCCTGCCTGGGCTTCTCGGCCGACCTGGTGATGCAGTCGTTCTGCCACACCGCTGCCTACCCGAAGCCGGTGGACGTCAAGACCCACCACACCCTGCCGGAGTTCATCTCCACCCGTGGCGGCGTCTCGCTGCGTCCGGGCGACGGCGTGATCCACAGCTGGCTCAACCGCATGCTGCTGCCGGACACCGTCGGCACCGGTGGTGACTCGCACACCCGTTTCCCGGTCGGCA
This sequence comes from Stenotrophomonas sp. STEN021, assembly GCF_056760175.1. Taxonomy (NCBI): domain Bacteria; kingdom Pseudomonadati; phylum Pseudomonadota; class Gammaproteobacteria; order Lysobacterales; family Lysobacteraceae; genus Stenotrophomonas; species Stenotrophomonas sp. STEN021. The sequence goes on from NZ_JBRREH010000154.1 coordinate 2,399, forward strand.
TCTCGTTCCCGGCCGGTTCGGGCCTGGTCGCCTTCGCTGCTGCCACCGGCGTCATGCCGTTGGACATGCCGGAGTCGGTGCTGGTGCGCTTCAAGGGCAAGATGCAGCCGGGCGTGACCCTGCGTGATCTGGTCAACGCGATCCCGCTGTACGCGATCAAGGCCGGTCTGCTGACCGTGGCCAAGGCTGGCAAGAAGAACATCTTCTCCGGTCGCATCCTGGAAATCGAAGGTCTGCCGGACCTGAAGGTGGAGCAGGCGTTCGAACTGTCCGACGCCTCGGCTGAGCGTTCGGCTGCTGGTTGCTCGGTGCACCTGAACAAGGAGCCGATCATCGAGTACCTCACCAGCAACATCACCCTGCTGAAGTGGATGATTGCCGAGGGTTACCAGGACGCCCGTTCGCTGGCACGCCGCATCGAGAAGATGGAAGCATGGCTGGCCAACCCGGAACTGCTGCAGGGTGATGCCGACGCCGAATACGCCGCCGTCATCGAGATCGACCTGGCCGACATCCACGAGCCGATCGTGGCCTGCCCGAACGACCCGGACGACGTGAAGACCCTGTCCGAAGTTGCCGGTGCCAAGATCGACGAAGTGTTCATCGGTTCGTGCATGACCAACATCGGTCACTTCCGTGCTGCTGCCAAGCTGCTGGAAGGCAAGCGCGACATCCCGACCCGTCTGTGGGTGGCCCCGCCGACCAAGATGGACGCGTCCGAGCTGACCAAGGAAGGCGTGTACGGCACCTTCGGTTCGGCTGGCGCGCGCATGGAAATGCCGGGCTGCTCGCTGTGCATGGGCAACCAGGCGCAGATCCGCGAAGGTTCCACCGCGATGTCGACCTCGACCCGCAACTTCCCCAACCGTCTGGGCCGCAACACCAACGTGTACCTGGGTTCGGCCGAACTGGCCGCGATCTGCTCGCGTCTGGGTCGCATCCCGACCAAGGAAGAGTACATGGCCGACGTTGGCGTGCTGGAATCGGCAGGCAGCGAGATCTACCGCTACATGAACTTCGACCAGATCAGCGATTACAAGGACGTGGCCGATTCGGTCAACGCCTGAGTTGTAGCTGAGTAGTAAAAGCTTGAACGAAAAACCCCGGCGAAAGCCGGGGTTTTTTGTTGCCTGCGAAATTCAGCTGCGGCTGTTGTGGGGGGCGGGGGGGCCGGCCGGCACGCCCCCGGTGTGGGATGGTCAAAAGGGCGGGGCGCGGCCAAAGACACAAA
>NZ_JBRREH010000155.1:0-3481 GCF_056760175.1 Stenotrophomonas sp. STEN021
GGGGTGGGGGGGGCGGGGGCCCGCTGCGGGGGGTCGTCGGGCCCTACCCCGCGGCTCCCCGCGCCGCCTCCCCCCCCCGCCCCCCCGCCCCCGCCCGCCCCCCCCCCCCCCCCCCCCCCCCCCCCCCCCCCCCCCCACTACAAGAGCTGCCCTCTCCCGACGGGAGAGGGGCTTTCAATCAGAAGCGATAATCAAAGCCCAGCGTGTAATAGCGCCCACGCAGGTCGTACTGGCTGAAGTCGTACGGTGCGCGCACACCCGGGAAGGTGGCGTCATACGGCGGCTGGCGGTCACCGATGTTCTGCACCTTTGCGTACACGGTCAGCTTGTCGATGCCGGTGAAGCCCAGGTACAGATCGAACTGGCTGTAACTGGCCACCTGCTTCTGCACCGCCTTCGCCGCGGCACTGCCTTCCTGGTCATAGCTGCTGGTGTAATACCAGGTCAGCGCGGTACGCCAATCACCCAAGGCCCAGTCCAGCGAGGTGGTCGCCTTGGTATCCGGCAACGATGGGCCGAGGTTGGAGCCGGCGTAGTCAACCAGCGGACCACCAACCACCTGCGGACGCTTGTAGTCGATGACATAGGTCAGCGCCGAGGACAGGCCGAAGTCACCCGCAGCGGCCGTCTGCCAGCGCTGGCGCAGCTCGATGTCGATGCCGGAGGTCTCCAGCTGGCTCAGGTTCTGGTAACGGTTGTAGACCGCCAGCAGCTTGCCGCGTGAATCACGCAGCACATCGGCCGGGTTGTTGTCCGCCACCAGCGTGGTGGTGTTGCCGGTGCCGATCAGGTTGTCCAGCTTGATGCGGTAGTAATCAACGCTGAGGTTGGTGTTCTGCCACGGGGAGAGCACGAAGCCGGCATTGAAGCTGCGCGTGCGTTCCGGATCCAGGTTGGTGTTGCCGACGGTGAAGAAGGTCGGGTTCTGCCGCGAACCAGCCACGTCCGGATCATGCGGATCGACCACCGAGCCGTAGGCGATGCTGGTCGATGCCGAGTTCTCCGACAGCGACGGCGCACGGAAACCGCGCGAGGCCGCAGCACGCACCAGCAACCAATCCAGCGGCTGCCAACGCAGGCCGAGCTTGGGCGAGAACGCGTTGCCGAAATCACTGTAACGATCGGCGCGTGCTGCCGCCTGCAGTTCCAACGTGCTGTGCAACGGCACGCTTACTTCCGCGTAGGCGGCGCTGACCTGGCGCTGGCCGTGCACTTCGGCGATCGCCGGGCGCACCTGCAAGCCTGCATCGATCTGCCACGGATTGTTTGAATCGAGCTTCTCCTGACGCCATTCGGCACCGGCGGCGAAGCCAATCTCGCCCGCCCAGGTTGCACCCAAAGTACCGGACACCTTGGCATCGACACCCTTGAGCACCGATTCGGCCGGGCGCAGCGTGCTCAGGCCAATCGCTGCAAGCACCGCCGGATCCGTCGCTGACGGATTGAGCAGGTTGTAGCTGCCGCTGGCCAGTGCGTCATACAGCGTCCAGCGATTGGCAAAGCCGCCGGAAACGGTCTCGCGCTGCTTGCTGGCCGCCTGGAATGCGCCGACTTCCCAGTCCCACTTCTCGGTCTGCCCGCGCAGGCCAAGCACGCCGCGATAGGAACGCGAACGATTGGTCTTGATGGTGCCGCCGAGGTTGAAGAAGGTGTATTCGATCGGCACGTCGACGCCGTACGGGTTGTACGGATTGCCTGCCGGCAAGGTCGAACGCACCGGCTCGGCCAGGCCGGTATCTGCGTTGAGCGCGAAACGGCCACTTTCCAGGGTGAAGAACGGGCTGGAGCCGAACCACGACACACCCTTGATGTCGCTGTAGATCACATCGGCGAAGGCTTCCACCGAATCATTGATGCGCAGCGTGCCGTTGACATAGGCCTGCCAGCGCTTGGTCGACGGGATCAGCGTGGTATACGGCGCCTGGTTGAACGCGCAGGTGTCTCCGGCCAGGCCATCGATCGGTGCGCTGGCGGTGAGTACCGTACCTTCCGGGCAGTTGCCGGCAGCGTCCAGCATCGGCACTGACTTGCCGTCGATCAGGTAACGCGCGCCCTTGGCCGACCAACCGTTCCAGCGGCCACCGGCCTTGTCGGTATAGATGCCCGAGCGGGTCAGGTCGCGCTGGTCCTGGTCCAGGCGGTCGCGGTTATAGCCTTCCAGCGACACCAGAATGTTGTAACCATCGCGGTCCAGGTCGCCGAGGCCGCCGACGAACTTGAGGTTCTGCTGATCCAGCCCACCGGCTTCGGAGGTGCCGCCGCTGACGCCGACTTCGGCGCCTTCAAAATTCTGCCGGGTGATGATGTTGACCACGCCGGCGACTGCATCGGAGCCGTATACCGCCGAGGCGCCGTCCTTCAGCACTTCGATGCGCTCCACCGCTACGAGGGGAAGCGCGTTGAGGTCCACGAAGGTGTCCGACAGACCGCCGGACGGGAAGCCGTAATTGGCCAGACGGCGACCATTGAGCAGCACCAGCGTGTTCTTCTGCGACAGGCCGCGCAGGCCGATGCCGGCCGAGCCCGAGGCCCAACCGCTGTTGCTGGTTTCGTTGCTGGCGTTGCCGGTGTTGGCAGAGATCGAACGCAGCAGGTCAGCCACGCTGGCCTTGCCGGTCTGCTCCAGTTGCTGGCGTTCGATTACCTGCACCGGGTTGGCGGTCTCGGTATCGGTGCGCTTGATGTTGGAGCCGGTGACACGGACCGCATCGAGGGTCTTGCTGCCATCGGCAGCGGCTTCGGCCAGGGCGAGGGAAGGAGCAGCGATGGCAGCGGCCACCGCGAAGGCGAGCAAGGAGCGAGTAGGCATGGAATCCGGGGAGAGGTGAATGACAACGGCGCCAGTACCTCATGAACGGCAAATGTCCGGCCAATCACTTTGTTGCATTCGCACATAACCATCCGTTACATCGCTCCATCCGGATGGATATGAAAATATGACTGACATCACTGGCGCATACGCGCAGCGACGGCGGCACCCTACAATTACGCCCATGGATATTTTCAAGGTTTTCACCCTCGAAGCCGCGCACCGGCTGCCCAACGTCCCGGTCGGCCACAAGTGCTCGCGCCTGCACGGCCACTCGTTCCGCGTGGAACTGCGGGTCAGCGGCGAACCCGGCCCGGAGACTGGCTGGATCATGGACTTCAGCGATCTGAAGGCCGCCTTCCAGCCGCTCTACCACCAGCTCGACCACAACTACCTCAACGACATCCCCGGCCTGGAGAACCCCACCAGCGAACGCCTGGCGATGTGGATCTGGGAGAAGCTGAAGCCGGCACTGCCGCTGCTCAGCGAAGTAGTCGTGCACGAAACCTGCACCTCCGGCTGCAGCTACAAGGGCGACAAAGCCGCCTGACTGCGGTAGTGCCGAGCCATGCTCGGCAGAGGCCTTGCCGGTAATGCTCCAGCCGAGCATGGCTCGGCTCTACAAGGCCTTCCCGACCACGCAACGGCCCTTGTGGGAGCGGCGTAAGCCGC
>NZ_JBRREH010000156.1:0-3384 GCF_056760175.1 Stenotrophomonas sp. STEN021
ATTCAACCCTGCCAGCTTGTACAGCCGATGCACGCGCTTGCGATTTATCGGCCAGCCTTCACGACGTAGCAGAATGTGGATGCGTTGGTAGCCGTAACGCACCCGCGTCTGGGCTATCTCCTCGATGCGCCGGGTCAATGGCGCATCCAGAATTTTGCGCACCGGTTTGTACACCAGCCCAGAACGGGCCTGACGCATCACGCCGCATGCCCGCCGCTGGCTAATTCCGTAAGCACGCTGCAGAAAGCCGATGAGCGTATGTCGCTGCACCGGCCTCAGAGCTTTTTTTGGATGACGTCCTGAAGCATCACTTTGTCCAGGCTCAGATCTGCGACCAGTTGTTTGAGCTTGCGATTCTCCTCCTCGAGCTGCCGCAGCCGGCGCAGCTCGGACACGCCTAGGCCGCCGTACTTCTTCTTCCAGTTGTAGAACGTGGCCTCGGAAATGCCCATCTTCCGGCACGTCTCGCCGACCGATGTACCGCCCTCAACCTGGCGCAGGGCAAACGCAATCTGCTCTTCGGTGAACTTCGACTTCTTCATGGCAAAACCACCTCTCTGCTTGGGGTTAGTTTCGCCGAATTTCTCTACTTTTGGCTGGCTCAAAAAGCTGGAAGGTGGTCACTCCCGAGCAACCACCATGCAGACCATCGATTGGAACGACTTCAGCAAGGTCGAACTTCGCGTAGGCCGCGTCATCGCCGCCGAACCTTTCACTGCCGCCCGTAAACCCGCCTATATCCTGCAGGTGGATTTCGGGCCGGAGATCGGCACCCGCAAATCCAGCGCACAGATCACCGCGCTATACAGCGCCGAACAGCTGGTCGGGCGCCTGGTGGTGGCAGTGCTCAACTTCCCTCCGAAACAGATCGGCCCACTGATGTCCGAATGCCTGGTGACCGGATTTCACGACGCTGAGGGGCGGGTCAGCCTATGCATACCCGAACATGAGGTGCCGCTGGGCACGCGCTTGCTGTAAATCCTGCAGGCGCGCCGGCGTGCCCTGCAGGCTGGCCCGCCCCAACCTGCAAGCCGGACACATGGCCTCAACGGCACTTCGTGCTAGCGTTCTGCTCGGAATCCCCCGGCGATGCATGCAGGAGACAGCAATGGGCAAAGGCCGGCTTGAAGCCTTCAGTGACGGCGTACTGGCCATCATCATCACCATCATGGTGCTGGAGATGCGGCCACCAGAGGGGGCATCGCTGGACGCGCTGCGGCCACTGCTGACCACCCTGCTCAGTTACCTGTTGAGCTTCGTCTACGTCGGCATCTACTGGAACAACCACCATCACCTGTTGCAGGCCTGCCAGAAGGTGACTGGCAGTGTGCTGTGGGCCAACCTGCACCTGCTGTTCTGGCTGTCGCTGCTGCCGTTCGCTACCCATTGGATGGATGATTTCAACACGCAGCCACTGCCGACCGCGCTCTACGGCTGCATTCTGCTGGCCGCTGCCATCGCCTACTGGATACTGCAACGGCGCATCGTCGCTGCCGACGGCGAGAACTCGCGCCTTCGGCATGCGCTGGGCAGCGATTGGAAGGGCAAGCTGTCGCCCCTGCTCTACATCAGCGGTGTCGCCCTGAGCTTCGTCAATGCGCATCTTGCGCAGCTGCTATACGCCGCCGTCGCCCTGCTCTGGCTGATCCCCGACCGGCGCATTGAACGCGAGCTGGGCCAGACAGCCAGCGACTGATCGTCGGGCTGCGGCACCCGGCTCCGTTTCCGGCTTCAACGTAGACATCTCACCTGCACCCTCGCTTTACATTTGCGAGCATCGCTTGGGTTAAAAAGCGCTACCCAGCCGATCTTTGCAGGAGTCTTGATGACCGCGTCCAAAACCACCGGCTTCACCGCTGAAGAACAGGCCGCGATGAAGGAACGCGCGCGCGAGCTCAAGGCCGAGGCCAAGGCCGGCAAGCTGAAGGCCGACGGCGAGGCCGAACTCCTGGCCAAGGTCGCCGAGATGCCCGCTGCCGAGCAACAGATGGCGCGACGCCTGCATGCCATCGTCACCACCACTGCGCCCTCCTTGAACCCAAAAACCTGGTACGGCATGCCGGCCTATGCGCGCGATGGCAAGGTCGTGCTGTTCTTCCAGGGAGCGAGCAAGTTCGGCGCACGCTATTCCACGCTGGGCTTCAACGACACGGCGATACTGGATGACGGGCCGATGTGGGCAACCTCTTTCGCCCTTGCGGAACTCACTCCCGAGGTCGAAAAGAAGATCACCGCCTTGGTCAAGAAAGCCATGCGCAAGCGCGACAGCAGCCTGCAATAGGCAAAGCGCGGATCTGCGGCTATCGTGTCCTGCCCCCGCAGCGATAGACCGCATGTCTTTCTGGACCTGTCTATTCCCACGCACGCAAGCCGCATACACCAGCCCGCTTTCACCCGAGCAGGCCGTACAGGCACTGCGTACCGCCACCGCACGAGGCAACCTGACCGCTACCGGCAGCATTGTCGGCTCGGTGAGTAACAAGCGAGTGCAGTTGTACCACCGTCGCGTGATGCGCAACTCGTTCAAGCCACATTTCCGCGGCAGCCTGTGCGCAACCGCGCAGGGCTGCGAGCTGCGCGGCGCGTATGCGTTGCCGCCGTTGGTTTTCGTCTTCATGCTTTTCTGGCTTGGTTTCTGCGTACTGTGGACCACGGTGGCCGCACTGCAGCTCGGCAAGTTTGACCTGATGCTGCTGCCGGCGGCATTGCCGGGCCTGCTGATGGCTGGATTTGGCATTGGCTTGTTGCGTCTGGGCCAACACCTGGCCAGCGATGACCCAGCGATCCTGTCACGGGTCATCCGGCAAGCCTTGCAGTCGCCTTCTGCCTGATCCCAACCGCGAGGATTCCCACTTGCCCAACCACGACGACACCGCATTGGAACTGCAGAAGCTGCAGTTCGAAGTGATGCAGCAGTTGGAGGTCATTGCCGATGACATAAAGGCCGGGCGACTGGACGCCGAGGAAGGTTCGGCCAAGGCCAAGGCCGTCATTGCGGCCAGCGAGCAGCAGCGTGTTGCCATGTTCAACGCCGCAATCAGTGCCAACCAACGCCAACGCAGACGTGCCTGGCTGTTCGCGCTGATGGTGGTCGTCGCCATCGCAGTGGTGCTGACCGGCCTGTTGCTGGCGCGCATGAGCATGTAGTGCCGAGCCATGCTCGGCAGGGCCGTACCAGCCATCTTGCAGCAGCGGCGCAAGCCGCGAAGCCACTGCGGCATCAACCAGCGAAGAGCTTACCCCTCCCCAGCCCTCCCCTTCGCTGTGCGAAAGGGAGGGTGTAGTGCCGGGGCCGGCGGGGGCGCGGGGGGGGGGGGGGGGGAGGGAGGCCGCCACGGAGCGGCGCCAACGCACGGGCGGGACCGAGGCACAGACGCCCACCCG
>NZ_JBRREH010000157.1:0-3127 GCF_056760175.1 Stenotrophomonas sp. STEN021
TGCTTGAGCGGCGTGGGGGGGGGGTCGCTCGGCCCTCCGCGGGGAAGCGGACGATCTGAAGCATCGCCAGCTTCACGGCTTACGCCGCTCCCACAAAGCCAAGGATTACTGCTTCCTGCGGCGGCGCCACCACAGGCGTACCAGCCACGCCAGGAAGCCGCCGATCAGGATCACCGGCAACAAGCCTGCAGCGATGCGGATCACATAGGCCAGGCTGGTGCTGAATATCTCTCCAAAATCGCCGAACGCCTGGCCGATTTCGCTGCGATTGCGCTGGCTGTTGGTCGATTCGATGTTGATGGTGACCAGCTGCGTGTCGATACGACGGTGCTGCTGGGCCGCATCGCGGTTGGCCTGCTGCAGCCCGGCTTCGATCTCCGAGAGACGTTGGGAAATCGTCAGCAGATCAGCAACCTCCAGGTCACGCCGCTGCTGGTACTCGATCAGGCGTTCGTGCTCGGCCTTCAGGCGGTCCTGCATCAATCGGGTATCGGCAACCTGCTGGGCCAGGTCCTCGGCCTCGGTATTGCGCGTGGTCACCTCGCCCTTGTCACTGGCCAACGCGATCAGCGGCTCCACGCCCTTTGGCGCGACCCGCACCTTGATCGAACCGCGCGGCGTATCGCCGCCCTGTTGGGACACGTTGAGCACCGCACAGTCACCGAACTTCGCGCTCTGGCAGGCATCGGATACCGCCTTCACCCTCGACGCGATGTCCGTGCCCGGCAACTGCAGCTGCACCGTGTGCTCGTAGGCCAGGAATGCGCCTTCCGGCGACTGCACCGCATCGGCCGCCACCGCTGCGCTTTCGGCCGCCATATCGTGCTTGGCACAACCGGTGAGCGCGAGCAGTGCACCCAGTGCGAGGGTCAAGGTACTTCCGTGCAGTTGCTTCATGCGTCCATGTTCCAGGTGGTTTGGTCGCGGCAGCATAGCGACATGGCTGAATACGAAGGCTAAAATTTTGTGCAGAGCGACGCAGCTCGGGGAAGCGCAGCGCATCCGAGGTCTTTATCCACCCGGTTCACCCCATCCCCGAGTGCGCTGCGCTTAGCCAGGCCACAGCGGGCCCGGCTGCGCTGAGCCACCTCTTTCGGCAAATCGCCACCAACCAACGGCATGTGCGGCAGCGGCCCAGTCCGCCTATGCTCGGGGATTCCCTCAGCAACAGGATCACCGATGCGCAAGCACCTGCTCGCCGCCGCCCTGCTCGCCAGCCTCGCCGGCTGCCAGAGCGGCGACGCCCCGACCGCACCGTCCACCTCCACCGAGCAGGCTGGGCAGTCCCAGGCGGACGCCCAGTTCGCCGAGCTGTCGAAGAAGGCTCTGGACACCTGGATGCAGTTGTCCCCGGTCAGCGCCACCCAGATCGGCGACCACCGCTACGATAGCCAGCTCGATGACCTCAGCGCCGCCGGCCAGCAGAAGAGCCTGGAAGCCAGCAAGGCCCTGCTTGCCGAGCTGGACAAGCTCGACGTCAGCAAGCTCGGCCGCGAGAACCAGGTGGATGCCGCCATCCTGCGCAACCAGCTGCAGTCGGACATCTGGTCCAACGAAACCATGCAGTCGTGGAAGTGGGACCCGCAGGTCTATAACGGTCTGGCCGGCAGCGCCATCTACGGCCTGATGGCGCGCGAATTCGCGCCGCTGCCGGAGCGCCTGAAGTCGGCCACCGCGCGCATCGAGCTGATCCCGCAGATCTTCGCCGCCGCCCGCGCCAACCTCGACCCGGCGCGCGTGCCGAAGATCCACGCCGAAACCGTGGCCAAGCAGAACCGCGGCATCCTCAGCCTGGTTGAAACCTTCATCGTGCCCAACATCGGCCAGCTCGAAGCCGCCGACCAGGAACGCCTGAAGGCCGCCATCGCCAAACTGACCACGGCAGTCGAAGAACAGCAGACCTGGCTGGACAAGACCCTGGTGCCCAACGCCAAGGGCGAGTTCCGCATCGGTGCGGAGAAATACGACCAGAAGCTGAAGTTCTCGCTCAACTCCTCGCTGTCGCGCGCCGAGATCGGCGAGCGCGCCCGCGCCGAGCTGACCCGCGTGCGCAAGGACATGTACGGCATCGCCCAGGTGGTGTTGAAGGACAAGCCGGGCGCCCCGGAAATGCCGGCCAACCCGACCGACGACCAGCAGCAGAAGGCGATCGAGGCCGCACTGGAACTGGCTTATGCCGACAAGCCTGCCCGCGACAAGGTGGTTGACGACGCCAAGGCGGCGCTGGACCAGTCCACCGAGTTCGTGCGCAAGCATGACCTGATGACCCTGCCCGACGCGCCGGTCGACATCATCCTGATGCCGGAATTCCAGCGCGGCGTGGCCGTGGCCTATTGCGACTCGCCGGGCCCGTTGGACAAGAACCTGAAGACCTTCTACGCGGTCTCGCCGATTCCGGATGACTGGAACGACAAGCAGGTGGACTCCTTCCTGCGCGAATACAACAGCCGCATGATCCACCTGCTGTCCATCCACGAAGGCACGCCGGGCCACTACCTGGAAGGCTGGCACTCGGGCAAGTTCCCGTCGACGCTGCGTGCGGTACTGCGCTCGGGCCTGTTTGCAGAAGGCTGGGCGGTCTACACCGAACGCATGATGCAGGAACAGGGTTACCTGGACAACGACCCGCTGTTCCACCTGGTGCAGCTGAAGTTCTACCTGCGCACCATCGCCAATGCCATCCTCGACCAGGGTGTGCACGTGGACAACTGGAGCCGCGAGCAGGCCATGCAGCTGATGACCCACGACGCCTTCCAGCAGGAAAGCGAAGCCTCCGGCAAGTGGGTGCGCGCGCAGCTCACTTCCGCCCAGCTACCGACCTACTTCGTCGGCGCGCAGGAGCACTTCGACACCCGCAAGGCCGTGCAGGAAAAGCAGGGCGCCAACTTCAACCTGAAGGCCTACCACGACCAGATTCTGTCCTATGGCGCACCGCCGGTGCGTTTCGCACGCCAGCTGATGCTGGAACAGCCGATCGAGTAAGGCCGGCTGGTTTGTTTACTGAAAAGCCCGGGCAGTGCCCGGGCTTTTTTTGGCCCATGTAGTGGCGCGCGCCGGAGGCGGGGGGCGGGGGGGGGCGGCGACAAACAGCCCCTAGGACGCCCGCACAAGCGCGGCCCTAAGAGGG
>NZ_JBRREH010000158.1:0-3014 GCF_056760175.1 Stenotrophomonas sp. STEN021
GAAACCCGTCGAAAAGCGTCAGAAACGGCGCAAAATCGATCATATCGAGGTCGACTTGGCGCCTTGACGCTGAAATCCAAGTATCAGAGCGCTTTGATCAGACCTTCCTTAAGTTTCTTTCATGTTTTTTTGCAATCGCCCCGTTTCGCAGCCAGCGCGCCGCGCTATCGAAAAGTATTCTTTTTGTCTTATTTCAAATAGTTAGCACAGCCAGCGAACGATTCGTCGTCGAGGAGAAATCCGCCTCCTCCCGCTACATCGCTTTTCGCGTCCTTTTTGGAACGCTAAGTTCCCCGATCGCATCCACTTATCGTCCCGTCACTTCTTGAAACGACGCCTTCCAGATCAAAGCCGTACCGATTTCGGGCACGCTCCCACCTTGTACGTTACGGTCGCACTGGTGCCCACAGGCGTCGCCTCACGCGTCTGCCCGGTGTCAGAAAGCTGACTTTCGGCCCAACAATGGCCGCTGATCTGGCTCTTCGAGCAGTCCATCATTGCCAGTTGGATCACTCTGCTGCGACAACAGCGCAAATAAGCAGGCGCAATCCGCCGTCTACGCCGCAAGGGCTGTTGCCCCATCTGCGTCAAGATCATAGGGACCTTCGCTTACCACGGGTCGTATGCTTTGGATCGGATGCCAATGCATCACGGCGATACAGATCACTTGCAGGTCATTAGCGCCCCATTTCTTCTGCCATCCAGATGCGGACGAGTTGCTCGGCCAGCCGCAGGTCAGGTTTGTTCTCCTGCGCCAGTGTCTTACCCAACGGCTCGGAGATTTCATAACCAAACACGCCTGGGTAGCCGTCAACGCCAGCTAACTCGGTGTAGACGATGGCCAACATGATCGCCACTTCGTGCAGGAAGGAACAATCCTCTACAGTCAGCGGCACGGATGCGCTACTCCAGCCAGCGCCCAGTAGAGCCAGGTCAATAGGGTCGAAATTGAGTGTACTCATCTTTGATATTCCATTAGTAGTATCTGTTGGGTGCGGCCACCTCCTCGCCACGCAACGCGTCGCGGCCATATACGTGATAGTCGAATTGGTAGCGGAGACGCTCGAGCATTTCTTCTACACCACCTGTCCCGTTCATAAAACAATCCACAAGGGAGCCGCGTCCGTTGAATTCACCAATATAGGCATCGCGGAAGTTGCCCAAGGTGACATCTACGGACCACCTCAGGGAGTCGTAATTGGCGTCGAACGCGGCGCGTTAGCTAGGCAAGACCGGAAGCTCTCGATCCGGCTACAACCGTCCGCGATTTCCGGGGTAAAGCCCAGCATTACTTGGCGTCACTGGATACCAATGCCGCCTCAAGTGGCCGACGCGATAGCCCGCGGGGGGACCGATCGACCGCGGGCCACTTTCGATCGATGCGTTGGGTGGCACCGAACGACGCTCGGGGGCCGTCGTAGAACAAAGAACGCATGCGGCGAAGTCACAAAAACTGAAGATGGAGGCTGCCAGAGCAGGGGTTCGTCGAACTCTCGACCCACGCCATGAAGGCTGCGAGTACATGCTGGATCAACGTCGTCACATCAGCGGTCTCGCCGTACGCCTGCGCGTGCAGCGCAGGGACCGCTCGAGGTCGATCTTAAGGAAAACAGGACAAGAGAGGGTCAGTTTGACGCTCTTGGGCTTACTAAGGGCTATCGTTCTGCGTGACTGTTACCGGACACGGCACGCCCGAGCGTTCGGTCGTCCTATTTGCCCTCCAATCATGAGTCAGAAATACACTCGCGTTCACGCTTGGGCACCACCATCGGCGCCTGCAGCCCATGCCAGACCGGTGACCACGGCCAACGATGCATCACCGCGGAAAATGGGGATCCCCGGGAACACCTTTTCGACCAAGGAGGGAATCATGGCCGCCTGGGACATGCCCCCTGTCAGCAGCACAATATCTGGTGCGCAGGATGCCTGCTCCTTGGCAGTGCGTAAGAGTTGCTCGAGCCGCTGCGAAAGGTCTTCGGATGCTTGCTCAAGGAGTTGGTGATCTAACGGACAAGTAAGCCCGTCTTCTATATAGCTGAGTTTGAGCCGGCGGCGCGAATCCGATCCGAGGTTGATCCTAGCCCGTTCCACGGAGCGATTAAGCCGCACTGTATGGCCCGGGCACTGAAGTGCCACCAATCTCGCACGATATGGCTCATCGATCAGGCAGAAGTCGGCCACCTGAAAGTCACGCTGCTGCTTCGCATCGTGAACACTAGCTGCCCAAGCGTAGAAGTGCACCGGGGTTGAGGTGACATGCTTGCCAAACAGCGGCATCACACCTTTCAGGCTCAGCTCGAGATCAACGTCGGTGCCACCTCTCGGTTCGCCCCAGGAAGCTAGGATCTCAGGCGCTGGTAAATCTCCACCAACGCGGGCCATGGCGATGTCGGTGGTACCGCCACCGATGTCAAAGATCAGCACCCGAGTTGGCAACTCAACTTGGCGGTGGTGCTCGAAGGCTGCTGCTGCCGGCTCCTCAAGAAAACTGACCTCTTCAAAACCGGCAGCCATCGCCGCGTCGGTAAGGATGGATAGGGCCATCTCGTTGCCCGCCTCCCCTTGGGAGCTGCGGAAAGCCACGGGGCGACCGAGCACAGCCTTGCGCACGTCCGTTCCGAGTTGGGCCGAGGCGGTCTCCCGGATGTAGGACAAGATATGCGTGGAAATGCTCAGAAGCGTCTCACGAGCGCTGGGGAGCAAGGCATAACCGAGCATCGACTTCGGCGACACCACCAAGTGTCCTTCGCCAGATCGCATGAAGGCCTTCATCGCCTCCTCGCCATACAATGCGTCCTTGATGCTTGCTGACTGTGCGCGAGCAGCTATAACCTCCCCCCTAGCCCAATCGCGCCGGACAGAGCCCACCGCCGCATCGTAAAAACTAGAGTCACCCTGGGCTTTAAGGATGCTCTGAACAATTCCTCGGCGACAATAGCGCAAGGTTCGACGGATGACGACGATGCAGCTGAGCTTCGGGGACGCGGAACACACGGGCAAGCGGAAGAAGACGC
>NZ_JBRREH010000159.1:0-2960 GCF_056760175.1 Stenotrophomonas sp. STEN021
GCAGAGGCATTACCGGCAAAGCTTCAGCCGAGCATGGCTCGGCACTACTGGGTTTGCTTGTGAAGCTGCTGCCGAGCATGGCTCGGCACTACTGGGTTTGCTTGTGAAGCTGCTGCCGAGCATGGCTCGGCACTACTGGGTTTGCTTGTGAAGCTGCTGCCGAGCATGGCTCGGCACTACGGGCACTTCACCACTGGCTGTACGGCTTCGATGCCAAGGCCAGGTTGTAGTAACGCACTTCGTCGGTCACCTCGACACCGGCCCAGTCTGGCTTGGCGAACACCTGGTCGGCGCTCTCCAGCTCCACTTCGGCCACCACCAGTCCGGCGTTGTCACCGAGGAATTCATCCACTTCCCACAACAGGCCGCCGTGTTGGACCAGATGCCGGCGCTTGTCGATCAGGCCACCGACGCACAGCGCCAGCAGCTCACGCGCCTCGTTCACCGGCACCGGGTACTCGAACTCCTGGCGGGTGTGACCGAGCTCGCGCGACTTGATGTTCAGGTAGGCCTCGTCGCCCTGGATGCGGACCCGCACCGAAGCCTTCTGCGCGCCACTGTCCATCGCCGCCGTGTCGTTGATATAGCCCTGCGCCATCGGGATGACGGCGTGCGCGGCGGCACGCCAATCGTCGCTGATGACGAGGAACTTGCGTTCGATCTCGATGCCCACCGCTTACCTCTTCTCGAAGACGGCAATGCTTTCCACGTGCGCGGTGTGCGGGAACATGTCCATCGCACCGGCCGATACCAGGGTAAAGCCGCGCTCGTTGACCAGGTAGCCGGCATCACGTGCCAGCGAACCCGGATGGCAGCTCACATAGACGATGCGCTTGAACTGTTCCAACGGCAACTGTTTGAGCACATCGATCGCACCCGAACGCGGCGGATCGAGCAGCAGCTTGTCGAAGCCCTGCTTCATCCACGTCGCTTCGCTTTGATCCAGGGTCAGATCAGCAGCGTAAAACGCGGCGTTGGCCAGGCCATTGCGCTCAGCATTTTCCTTGGCGCGCGCGACCAGCCCGGCCTCGCCTTCCACGCCAACCACTTCGCGCACGCTGCGTGCCAGCGGCAAGGTGAAGTTGCCCAGGCCACAGAACAGGTCGAGCACGCGCTCTTCCGGCTGCGGGTCCAGCAGGGTCAGCGCATGCGCGATCATCTGCTGGTTGAGCTTGGCATTGACCTGGATGAAATCCAGCGGACGGAACGCCAGCTCCACGTCCCACTGCGGCAACGCGAACGACAGCGCAACGCCTTCGACCGGCCACAATGGCGCCACGGTGTGCAGGCCACCGGACTGCAGGTAGATCGCAAAACCATGCTCCTGGCCGAAAGCAATCCATGCCTGCTTGTCAGCGTCGCTGAGCGGCTGCAGATGACGCACGGTCAGTGCGATGGCGGCATCACCGGCGATGAATTCGATCTGCGGAATATCGCGCTTGCCATCCAGCGTTTCGATGAACGCGGACAGCACGCCCACCTTGCTGCCGATCTCCGGGATCACCGTCAGGCACTGCGACAGATCGGCGACAAAGCGTGGATCCAGTTCGCGGAAGCCGACCAGGGTCTTGTCCTTCTTCTCGACGCGACGCACCGAAAAGCGACCCTTGCGGCGATAGCCCCAGCTGTCACCCACCAGCGCCGGCAACACTTCGCCCGGGCTGACGTGGCCGATGCGGGTCAGGTTATCGGTCAGCACCTGCTGCTTGGCCACGATCTGCTGCGACTCTTCCAGATGCTGCAACACGCACCCTGCACACACTCCGAAATGCGGGCAGCGCGGCTCGACGCGGTGCGGCGAGGCCTTGAGCACTTCGATCGTCCTGGCCTCATCGAAATGACGGCTCTTGCCGGTCTGCTCGGCCATTACCGTTTCCTGCGGCAACGCACCGCTGATGAAGGTGACCTTGCCACCCTCGCCTTCGCGGCGGGCAACGCCACGGCCGTCGTGGCTCAGGTCGAGGATATCGGTCTGGAACGGGGTCTTGTCTATGCGGGGGGATCTGGATCGGGCCACGTGGCAACAGGCTGCGGGCAAAAGGGCGGCCATTGTCGCAGATGCTTAACGTGAACACCCCGATGACTTGCAGATCGCAGCGCCATCGCTAATATGCGGGCTGTAGCTGACATGGAGGCAGCAGATGAATACGCATCACCAAGGAAACCTGCCGCGCCTGCTGTTGGTCGAGGACGACATGACCAGCCAGGGCTTCTTCCAGTTTGTACTGGAATCGCTACCGGCCAAGGTTGATATCGCCGAATCATGTGCCAGCGCGCTGCACTTGGCACAGAGTGGCACCTACGACCTGTGGCTGCTCGATGTGAACCTGCCTGATGGCAACGGCGCCAACCTGCTGCGTAGCCTGCGTGAACGCCATCCGCACACCGTTGCGTTGGCGCACACCGCTGATACCAGTCAGGAGATACAGTCGACGCTGCAACAGGCCGGCTTCCAGGAAGCCCTGGTCAAGCCGATCAGTCGCGATGCACTGCTCAAAAGCGTACGTCGTGCGCTGAGCAAGTCCACAGCAAAAACCGATGGCACCGTTGCCGAGGCTGCGCTGGATTAGGACGAATCCGCCGCGATGAGTGCCTTGAACGGGCAACAGGCGCATGTACGAGCCCTGCGCGAACTATTCCTGTCCGAGTTGCCAGGCACCCGCGATGCGGTCAGCCATGCACTTGAAGAACATGACGACAAAGCCCTGCATGCGCAGCTGCACAAGCTGCAGGCCAGTTGTGGTTTTGTTGGTGCCTCGCGTTTGGCGGTTGCGGTGCGCCAGTTGAATCACGACCCCGCATCGATTCAGGCACGGCAACAATTCGGCAGCGCCGTCAGCGCCCTGCTGCGCTGAGCAGATGCAGTGGCGGGGCCGGGGGGGGCCGACCGGTGGCCCGGGGGGGCGCGGGCGGGCCGGGGGGGGGGCGCGAAGGGGGGGGTTTGGGGTATGGGGCCGGGG
>NZ_JBRREH010000160.1:0-2304 GCF_056760175.1 Stenotrophomonas sp. STEN021
GCTGAAGCGTTACCGGTGAAGCCCCTGCCGAGCATGGCTCGGCACTACAGGCGCTCACCTTGCAGGAGCGCTCGTCCGCAACGCCCGCACGTCCAACAAGCATGCATTCCGGCCTATTGCCGTGATCTGCGCGCCACCTACAATTCCGCCTGCGCTGCAAACAACCAACTATCACGGGGGAAGGCTTCAACATGGAAACAAATGCAATCCTGGCCTGGACGCTGGTATCGGAATGCCCGATCCCGCAGGACGTCAACGACATCCTCGTGCCCGGCGAGACCGCCGTGGCGGCTTACAAAACGTTCCGTGATTCAGCGGTGTTCACCAACAAGCGCTTGATCGTGCGCGACGCGCAGGGCATCACCGGCAAGAAAGTGGAGATCTATTCGCTGCCGTACTCCTCGATCTACATGTGGTCTTCGGAGAACGGCCACGGCCTGTTCAACTTCAACTCCGAGATCGAACTCTGGACCAAGGCAGGCCATATCAAGGTCAACCTCAACAAGGGCCTGGATGTTCGCCGACTGGACAAGCTGATCGCCCAGGCCGTGTTGGGCAGCACTGCATCGCCGGCCAACGGCGCCGCTCAAACGGTGCCCGGCAACCCACCGCCATTGCCGTAAGCGGACGCCGGACAGGCCGTTCCCATCAGCGGCAACATCAGACCCGTGCTGCCTTTGCAAGCGGAATCCACCCTGCCCTGCACCGTTGCGATCGATGCATTACCAGCCATACCACGCATTCTGGAGCGCACATGACACGCCAACGCGCGCACTATCTCCAGCTGGCCCATGCCGTACTCGACTGGAACCGCCGGCATCTCAATCACGATTCCATGCTGACCGAAGCACTGATCGGTGAGTGCTTCGCCGAACACTTCATGGTCGAGCCCAATGGTCGCCGCTACGAGGCCAATCCTGCCAACTACCTCGAATTCCTCAACGGCATGAAAGCCGGCATGGAAGGCATCGATTACGAGGTCGACCATGCACTCGTGGAGGGCGCTTCAGTCGCGTTCTCGATGCGTGCACGGATCAGCTACGCTGCCGGACGCCGCGAGCTGTTCCGCGCCATGCTGCTGATACGCTTCAACGATGCCGGCAAGGTCATCCTCTGGCACGAGGTCTACGTGCCCATCGCGTTGCCCGCCTGAAGCGGCACCGCACAGCCACCCCAGAATTCCAGATGCAACGATGAGCGAACCCAGCTACACCATCAACCACCATATCCCTTCCGTGGACACCTACCGGCACCTACGCCAGGCCAGTGGGCTCAGCGCGAAGACGCTGGAAGCCGCCAGTCGCGGCCTGCCCAATTCGCTGTTCGCCGTGCAGATCACCCATGCTGGCGAAACGGTGGCGATGGGTCGGGTGATAGGCGACGGCGGCAGCTTCTACCAGGTGGTCGACATCGCGGTGCTGCCAGCGCATCAGGGCCGTGGTCTCGGCAAGAAAGTGATGGCGGAGATCCAGGCGTACATCGAACGTGAGGTGCCGGCTTCGGCCTATGTCAGCCTGCTGGCGGATGGTGAAGCCTATCGCCTCTATCAACAGTACGGCTTCACCCTGACCGCACCCGCCAGCGTCGGCATGGCACTCAAAAAAAAATGAACTCCAATGCCCGCATCACCACCAGCACATCAACGGAAAAGGAATGAACATACGGCCACTCAACCCGAACGATATGGATGCCGCGAGCAGGCTTTGCATGGCGGCCTTCATGGGCTCGGTTGCCTCCACGCTCACTGACGAAGGCATTGCGACCTTCCGCAAGCTTGCCACTGCCGAGGCCTTTGCATCCCGCACCAGCGAGGACAACCTGATGTGGTTGGCGGAAGTTGCCGGGCAACCGGCCGGCCTCATCGAGTTGAAACAGGGGCGACATATAGCAATGCTGTTCATCACCCCCGACTTTCAACGCCAGGGCATCGGCCGCCGCCTGGTCGCCGAAGCCATCAAGCACGCACGCGCGGATGTGCTGACCGTAAGCGCCTCCCTGCCTTCCGTGCCCGCCTACCTCGGCTACGGATTCCATTGCAGCGGCGAGGTGAGCGAATCGATGGGAATCATCTACCAGCCGATGGAACAATGGCTGGACCGCGTCTCCACACGCAACTGACGTTGGCGATCACGCTACGGGCTATGGAGATCAGCCCGTATCGCACACCCTTCCCGCTGCAATGACATCAAGCTCCTGACGGCCTCCCAAATCTTGAGCCGATCTAAGGTAGAAAAATCGGCGTATTTGGGGCTGTCCGAAATGCCTCGGCGAACTGCGCTGGCGCGGCATTTCCCAGAGACGAAT
>NZ_JBRREH010000161.1:0-2294 GCF_056760175.1 Stenotrophomonas sp. STEN021
GCCCGCACGCTATCAGGTGGCGTGAATACCTCTTTAGGGAGCGATCAGCGTCAGCTTCGCGGCTTACGCCGCTCCCACAAAACAACAAAAAAATCCGATGCCAGAGGTCTGGCATCGGATTCCTTGGGGCTCAACTGCTGAGGTGAGCAGGTTTACGGCTTGCGATGGTTACTGGCGGTTTGCCGCCGGCGCCATGGCCGCGGTCTGCGTCACCAGCTGGCCATCGATAACCGGCAGGCGATCGCTGGCCGGCTTGTCCTGCATGCGCACGGTCTTTTCCGCGCCGTCATAACGGTAGGTCACGTCGTAGCCGATGGTCTGGTTGGCGTTGCCCAGCGATACGCGCTCACCCGGACGGCTGTCCATACGCATGGTGCCGGTGCTGCCATCGGGCTTGCGATAAGTGACGTTGTAGCCAGTGATGCGGCTCGACTCGGCAGTGCGCTGTTCGGTATGGCACTGGCGCTCGGTGCGGTTGACCACACGTCCACCGACGTGACGCTTGTCGACCTGGTTGCCAATCACGCCACCGGCCACGGCGCCTGCGGCAGTGGCTGCCTTCTTGCCGTTGCCGCCGCCGATCTGGTTGCCCAGCAGGCCACCGATGACAGCGCCAGCGACGGTGCCACCGACATTGCCGTCACGCTCGGGCAGACGCTCCTGCACCACCACGTCCTCGCAGACTTCATGTGGGGTGCTGGTAGTGGAGGTTTCACGGATCGGATCGCTGCCGGTAACGGTGCCGTAGACGCGCTCTTTCTGCGTGACCGGAGCAACCTTGAGCACGTCGGCGTACTGCAGCTGCGGTTCGGCCGGGGTTTCCACCTTGCCGGTGACGGCGGCATCGTCCACCAGTGGTGAGTTGTCCAGCACCGGGCGTGCGCCCTCGACCAGAGGCGCAGTGCTGGTCTTGTCGCGGCCCTGCATGAAGGCGGCGGTGGCGATGCCACCGACCAGCAACGCGCCGGCGGCAACCAAAACGGTCGTGGTTGTGCTCTTCATGTTCTCTCTCCGTGCGGCTGGCCGCGTTTGTCTTGGGTGGATTCCAGCATGGACAAGCTGAACAGAGGCCAGTATTTCCATCACTTCACTATCGAAATCATTCAACTCGTCGCAATATTCAGCCTGCTGGCCCTGATTCCTCGGGGCAGTCTGAACCCCTCTTCATCTGGATACGCCATGTCGAGCATGATGTTGTCACCGTTTCTGGAATGGGCACGCAAGCTGCGCTACCCCACCCTGTTCAAGCTGACCGGTGCGCTGTTCGTCATCAGCATGCTGCTGCCCGACCCGATCCCGTTTGTCGACGAAATCCTGTTCGGCCTGAGCACCTTGCTGCTCGCCAACTGGAAGCGACGCAAGGACCCGGCCGAGCCGCCGATACTGCCGGGCAAGCGCTGAGCCGTGCAGCTGGTAGACAGCCACTGCCATCTGGATGCCGCTGAATTCGACATCGACCGTGACGCGGTGATCGCCCGCGCCAAGCTGGCTGGCGTGGGCACGCAGATCGTGCCGGCAGTAACTGCAGCCAGCTGGCCCAAGCTGCGCGAGGTCTGCGCTGGCTATGCAGGGCTGCATGCGGCTTACGGCCTGCACCCGATGTTTCTGCCCGAGCACCGTGGCGAGCACCTGCAGCAACTGCGCGATTGGGTGCAACGCGAGAAACCATGCGCCATCGGTGAATGCGGGCTGGATTTTTTTGTCGACAATCTCGACCCAACCGAACAGCGCATGTACTTCCAGGACCAACTGGAACTGGCGCGGGATTTTCAGCTACCGCTGATCGTGCATGCGCGCCGGGCCCTGGATGAAGTGATCCTGCGCATCCGCCGTGTTGGCGGGCTCAGCGGCGTGGTGCACAGCTTTTCCGGCAGTCCGGAGCAGGCCAGGCAGCTATGGGAGCTGGGCTTCATGATCGGCTTGGGCGGCCCCATCACCTATACCCGCGCCAATCGTTTGCGCGGGCTGGTGACGCAGATGCCGCTGGAATTCCTACTACTGGAAACCGACGCGCCGGATCAACCGGATGCCGGCATCCGCGGCCAGCGCAATGAGCCGACGCGGCTGCGGCAGATTCTCGATACCGTCGCCGAGCTGCGCCAGCAACCGGCTACCGACATCGCCGCACAGACCACAGCGAATGCAAAGCGGCTGTTCAAGCTGCAGTAGCGAAGCACCCTGATTTTGTAGGAGCGGCGTAAGCCGCGAAGCTGACCATCTCTCCAGGCACGGATGGGTGCGCAATCCAAGAGTGCTGCGGTTCGAGGATTGCCGGCGGGTCAGTCCTTACGAGC
>NZ_JBRREH010000162.1:0-2229 GCF_056760175.1 Stenotrophomonas sp. STEN021
CCCCCCCCGCGCGGGGGGCGGGGGGGGGGGGGGCGCCCCCCCCCCCCCCCCCCCCCCCCCCCCCCCCCCCCCCCCCCCCCCCCCCCCCCCCCCCCCCCCCCCGCTCCTACAACCAAGGGCGGGCAGCACTGCGCCGCGGCAAGGCGTAAAATGGTGGGCTGAACCCCCGCCAGCCTTCAGCAAGCGAGCAAGCCGTGACATCGATCAAGCAGGAAGACCTCATCCAGTCCGTCGCCGACGCACTGCAGTACATCTCGTACTACCACCCGGTCGACTACATCAAGAACCTCTCCGCCGCCTATGAGCGCGAAGAGTCGCCGGCGGCCAAAGAGGCCATCGCGCAGATCCTGATCAACTCGCGCATGTGTGCCGAAGGCCATCGGCCGATCTGCCAGGACACCGGCATCGTTACCGTGTTCCTGGAAATCGGCATGAACGTGCGCTGGGACGACGCCACCATGGGTGTCGAGGACATGGCCAATGAAGGCATCCGCCGCGCCTACGCCTACCCGGACAACAAGCTGCGCGCCTCGGTGCTGGCTGATCCGGCCGGCAAGCGCACCAATACCAAGGACAACACCCCGGGTGTGGTCAACGTCAAGGTCGTGCCGGGCAATACGGTCGATGTGATCGTCGCCGCCAAGGGTGGCGGTTCGGAGGCCAAGAGCAAGTTCGCCATGCTCAACCCGTCCGATTCCATCGTCGACTGGGTGCTCAAGACCGTGCCGACCATGGGCGCTGGCTGGTGCCCGCCGGGCATGCTCGGCATCGGTATTGGCGGCACCGCCGAAAAGGCGATGCTGCTGGCCAAGGAATCGCTGATGGAGCCGATCGACATCACCGACCTGCAGGCCCGTGGCGCCTCCAACCGTGCAGAGGAGTTGCGCCTGGAGCTGTACGAGAAGGTCAACGCACTGGGCATTGGCGCGCAGGGCCTGGGTGGCCTGACCACGGTGCTCGACATCAAGGTCAAGGATTTCCCGACCCACGCTGCCAACTTGCCGGTGGCGATGATCCCGAACTGTGCCGCTACCCGCCATGCACACTTCACCCTGGATGGCAGCGGCCCGGTGATGCTGGACCCGCCGTCGCTGGAAGACTGGCCCAAGCTGACCTACGACGCCTCCAAGGGCACCCGCGTCGACCTGGACAACATCACCCCGGAAGAAGTGGCTGCGTGGAAGCCGGGCCAGACCCTGCTGCTCAACGGCAAGCTGCTGACCGGCCGCGACGCCGCGCACAAGCGTATGGTCGAGATGCTCAACAAGGGTGAGCAGCTGCCGGTGGACCTGAAGGGCCGCTTCATCTATTACGTCGGCCCGGTCGATCCAGTGCGTGACGAGGTGGTGGGCCCGGCCGGCCCGACCACCGCGACCCGTATGGACAAGTTCACCCGCCAGATACTGGAGCAGACCGGCCTGCTCGGCATGGTCGGCAAGGCCGAACGTGGCCCGGCCGCGATCGAGGCCATCCGTGACAACAAGTCGGCCTACCTGATGGCTGTCGGTGGCTCGGCCTACCTGGTGTCCAAGGCGATCAAGGCGTCCAAGGTGGTCGGTTTCGCCGACCTGGGCATGGAAGCCATCTACGAGTTCACCGTGCAGGACATGCCGGTGACCGTGGCGGTCGACTCCACCGGTGAATCGGTGCACAAGACGGGTCCGCGCGAATGGCAGGCCCGCATCGGCAAGATTCCGGTGATCGTCGAGTAATCGACTGCTGTCACTGGTGATGCCACGACGGCCCGGGCTATGCTCGGGCCGTCGTCGTTTTCGGGGATCGTTCGATGCGCAGGTTCCAATGGGTGCTTCTATCAATGGTGTTGGCGCTGCTCACATCTTGCGCGAGCGGCGGTGGAAGCTGGGGTGGCGCCCCGCGCAATGACCCCGCAGCCTGCGTCAACTATTGCCAGAACGCCTACAAGCTTTGCAGCGCCAACCCGAGCAGCTACGGTGACTGCGGTGAAGCAAATCGCAGCAACCAATGCGACAAGATCACCAACCCGGAATTGCGCGGTGCCTGCCAGACCTCGCAGGCGTTCTGCCAGAACCGCTCAGCCGCCTCGGTGTGCGGCGAGCGCTTGAACAGCTGCATGACCAGCTGCAACTGAGCCCACGCGTAGTGCCGAGCCATGCTCGGCAGAGGCTTTCCCGGCGATCCATCAATCGGTAGTGCCGAGCCATGCTCGGCAGAAGCTTTCCCGGTGATCCAAGCATTGTGGGAGCGGCG
>NZ_JBRREH010000163.1:0-2198 GCF_056760175.1 Stenotrophomonas sp. STEN021
TGGGTGGGTTTTGTCCCTACCCTTGGGGGTAATGGGGTTTCCCGGTTATGGCCTGTGCTGTGCTGGGCTGGGAACTACGGCAGGTCCGCTACCGTGGGCATCAGCCCTCGGCTGCCACAAAACCGCCGGTCTGCCGCGCCCACAGCCGCGCATACAACCCGCCTGCAGCAACCAACTCCGCATGTGTGCCGGTCTCAACGATGCGGCCCTGATCCATCACTACAAGGCGATCCATGCGCGCGATGGTCGACAGACGGTGGGCAATGGCGATCACGGTCTTGTCGCCCATCAACTCATCCAGACTGTCCTGGATCGCTGCCTCCACTTCCGAATCCAACGCCGAAGTCGCCTCGTCAAGGATCAGGATCGGCGCATCCTTCAACAATACGCGGGCGATGGCGATGCGCTGGCGCTGGCCGCCGGACAGCTTCACTCCGCGCTCGCCAACATGGGCGTCATAGCCCTGCCTGCCCTGCCCGTCTACCAATGAATCGATGAAGCCTTCGGCACGCGCCTTGGCCACGGCGGCGCGCAGCTGCTCCTCGCTGGCATCGGGCCGGCCGTACAGCAGGTTGTCGCGGATCGAGCGATGCAGCAACGAGGTGTCCTGGGTGACCACACCAATCTGTGCACGCAGGCTGTCCTGGGTGACGTGGGCGATGTCCTGGCCATCGATCAGGATCCGCCCGCTTTCCAGGTCATACAGCCGCAGCAGCACGTTGACCAGGGTGGATTTGCCGGCACCCGACGGACCGACCAGGCCGATCTTCTCGCCCGGTTTCACCGCCAGGTTCAAACCGGCCATCACCCCGCCGCGCTTGCCGTAGTGGAAGTGCACATTCTCAAAATCCACCGCACCCGCGCTGACCAGCAGGGGTTTGGCGTCGGCTGCATCCTGCACCGTCAGCGGCTGGGCGATGGTCTCCATGCCGTCCTGCACGGTGCCGATGTCCTCGAAGATGCCGTTGATGGTCCACATGATCCAGCCGGACATGTTGTGGATGCGGATCACCAGCCCGGTGGCCAGGGTGATCGCGCCCACGCTGATCAGGCTGGCCTGCCATAGCCACAAGGCCAGTCCGCAGGTGCCGACGATCAAAAAGCCGTTGAGGATGGCAATGACCAACTCCAGCCCGGTGGTGATGCGGGTCTGCGCGCGGTGCTTTTCGGCCAGTTCCTGGATGGCTTCGGCCACATAGCGCTGCTCGTGGCCACTGTGCGCGAACAGCTTGAGGGTGGCGATATTGGTATAGCCATCGACGATGCGCCCCATGGCCCGCGAACGCGCATCGGAGGCGATCCAGGCGCGGTGTTTCATGCGCGGCACGAAGTACACGCCGATAGCGATATAGGCCAGCAACCACGCGGCCAAGGGCAGCATCAGCCGCCAGTCGGCCTGCGCGAACAGATACAGCGCGGTGCCGGTATAGACCACGATGTACCACAGCGAATCCACCATCTGCACAGCGGATTCGCGCAGCGAGGTGCCGGTCTGCATCACCCGGTTGGCAACGCTGCCGGCAAAGTCGTTCTGGAAGAAGCTCAGGCTCTGCCGCACCACGTGGTTGTGCATGAGCCAGCGCGAACGGTTGCTCAGGCCAGGCACGATGGACTGGTTGACCAGCAGGTTGTGCAGGGCCACCAGCAGTGGCCGCGCCAGCAAAGTGATGCCGGCCATCCACAGCAACTCACTGGCATGGCGCTGGAAAAAGCCCGGCCCGGCACTGTCGGCCAGCATGTCGACGATGCGGCCGAGGAAGTCGAACATCGCCACTTCCACCAATGCCAGCAGCAGGCCGGCGACCAGCGTGGCCAGCAGCACCGGCCATACCGGTCGCAGGTAATGCAGGTAGAAACGCACCACGCCACGCGGCGGCGTGCGGGTATCGACCGGCGGAAAAACGGGAATCAGGGACTCGAACCAGCGCAGCATAGCCACGGCCTGTAAAACCGGAACAGGCCGCGATTGTCCCATCGCGGCCTGTGTTGTGTCTGTCCAGGCGATGTACGGCTGTGCGAGCGGCAAAAAACTACTGGGTTGTGGGAGCGGCGTCAGCCGCGAAGCAGCTGAACCATCAGATTGCAGTTGACAAGGGACAGAGGCGGTATCGGCTTGGCCGGGGGGGGCGGCCGCCCCCACCACTAGTTTGTTTGGGTCGGCCGCAGCGGGCGACGGCGGGGGGGGCACCACACACACC
>NZ_JBRREH010000164.1:0-1745 GCF_056760175.1 Stenotrophomonas sp. STEN021
CCCGGCCCCCCCCCCCCCACCCCCCCCCCCAACCCCCCCCCCCCGTTGCCGGGTGCATTTTATTTTAAAAAATATCGCGGGGGGCCGCGGGGGGGGGCCCCCCCGCCAGGATCAGGCCGCAGCGGCCTGGGACTTGGACGCTTCCTTGTACAGGTTGCGAACCTTGTCGGTCATCTGAGCGCCGTTGGCGATCCACTTGTCGACAGCAGCGATATCCAGCACAACGCGCTGCTCGGCACCCTGGGCAACCGGGTTGTAGTAACCGACGCGCTCGATGTTGCGGCCGTCGCGGGCGCTACGGACGTCGGAAACGATGATGTGGTAGAACGGACGCTTCTTGGCGCCGCCGCGGGTCAGTCGAATCTTGACCATGGTGGTATTTTCCTATGTTGCCCAGTCGCCAGGATGGCGCGGTAAGCCGGCGATTATAGCGACCACCTCGTCTCATTCCAACCCCGGCCCTGACAGAGAACCTGAACGCCCCCGAGCTTCTACTGGCGGCAGGCCAGCGCAGCAAGCTGGACCTTTGCAGCCCGACGCCGACTACCCATCTCCTTTGCGTGGCAGGTGCCACCGCCAGGCCTTTCTTGTGTTTCGCTCAGCATAAAAATAATATGATTCGTATATGGATCATATATTAAACCAAGGGAGCGACCGATGGGCATCGTGAACATCGACGACGAACTGCACGACAACCTGCGCAGGGCCAGCACCGTGTCTGGCCGCTCCATCAATGCCCAGGCCGGGTTCTGGATCAGGATCGGCATGCTCTGCGAATTGAATCCGCAGCTGAGTTTCCAGGAGCTGGTCGCGCGCGAACTCGCAGCCGCGGGGGTAAGCCCCGCAAACATGCGAGTGGCAGAGACATGATCAAGCAGCCACATGAACTGGCATTGATGGCCGAATCCGGACGTCTTCTGGCGTCAGTGTTCGAAGCACTGAACCAGCTGCCACTGGAAGGCATGAGCACGCTGCAGGTAAACGACTGGGTCGAGCGCTTCATCGTCGACCGTTTGCAGGCACGCCCGGCCAGCAAAGGCCAGTATGGCTTTGCCTATGTCCTCAACAGCTCCGTCGATACCGTTGTCTGCCACGGCGTACCGTCATCGAAAGACATTCTCCGCAGCGGCAGCATCGTCAACCTGGACATCACCCTGGAGAAGAACGGCTACATCGCCGATTCCAGCCGCATGTACCTGATCGGCGAGGTAAGCCATCAAGCCAAACGCCTGGTGCGCGTCACCAACGAGGCCATGTGGAAAGGCATCACTGCGGTACGTCCAGGCGCGACCTTGGGCGACATCGGCTTTGCGATCAACCGCCACGCCAAGGACGCCGGCTATTCGGTAGTGAAGGAGTATTGCGGTCATGGTATTGGCCGCGAGATGCACGAAGATCCGCAGGTACTGCATTACGGGCATCGTGGCGCCGGACTCGAACTGCAGGCCGGCATGACTTTCACCATCGAGCCGATGATCAACCAGGGCCGCGCGGCGATCGACAACCACGACGATGGCTGGACCGTGACCACGCGCGATGGAAAGCTGTCGGCGCAGTGCGAGCATACCGTCGAGGTGACGGAAACCGGCGTACGCGTACTGACCCTGCGCGATGAGGAGCGGGCCATCGCAAAGAAGCTGCTTGGCACCGTCGCGTAGGACGCGCTTTTGTAGGAGCGGCGTAAGCCGCGAAGCAGAGGCACCATCAGGTCTCACGTTTGCCAGCAGCTTCAGCAATATCAGCTT
>NZ_JBRREH010000165.1:0-1569 GCF_056760175.1 Stenotrophomonas sp. STEN021
GGGGAAACCCGTCGAAAAGCGTCAGAAACGGCGCAAAATCGATCATATCGAGGTCGACTTGGCGCCTTGACGCTGAAATCCAAGTATCAGAGCGCTTTGATCAGACCTTCCTTAGCGGGCTTCAAAGCAACATAAATTCCGGCTGCTAACACTGTGATTGTTCCTAGCGTTAGAAGTGTCTCAATTAAAGTTAAACCATCATTTCTATTATTCATATTCACCCCCTGTCATCCCACTGGCTTTTCCAATTCTCAACCTACAGCTACTGTCCGGCACCAGCACAGACAAGAAGCAAGTCAGTGGAAATAATGGTAACTTCAAAATCTCAAGTAAGTTGCGTTCAAATTCTTTCAAGCCGTAGCAGAAAAGCACGACAGGACTTATAAGCGCGGCAAGCAATGTCATAGGAACGACAAATAGCACAGATAAGAAGAACAAAAGCAATTTGTCAGTCGTGGTTTTTATGGTAAGAACAATCATTGCTCACCCACACTTTTTCTTGCCAGTGCTTTGCGAGCTTCTTCCCGATCTAATAGATGCTTGACGCCCTTGTCTCTTGTTCGCTCTCTTATTTCCGGACTCTTTTGAAATTGCTCACTCATTAATAAGAGTGCCCCCACAATTTCAGCCTCATTCCATAGATCAGCTTCAGCAGCAATAATTAAGCCGCCTAAGACAATTTTTCTATGTGCGTCTTTTTGACGAAAGATCAGTGCTTTCTCTTTAGCAACCTGACGAGCTTTTTCACGCTGTTCTTTAGCTCTTTGTTGCTTCTCTGCTGCTAAAAGCTTTGCTTGCTCTTTAGCGAGAGTCGTCATCATTCGTTCAATTTTAGATTTTGTTTTTTCTACGCTTGTAGACATTTCTTTACTCCGTTCAGTTAGACATACCTTGATCCAATCAGAAAATTAGATATTGGCAAGCCCAAAATCAGCGAGCGGAGCGAGCAAAGTGAAAAAATGTCGGCTTGTCCGACATTTTTTGTTTTTGCTTCTACTGGAGGCGTTGCTAAACGCCGAATCTTCTCTAGTCTTTTATTAAGAGTGAGCGATAGCGAACGGCACCAGTTCTAGGGCAACCGAAACAAAGTGAAGGAAAGCAATAGCGCACTTATACATCACTTCGTGATGTGTGCGCCGGGGATACCCCGGACCCGAAGAGCAAAAGCAAAACCCCGAGGTTTAACAAAAGATGGCCATTTATCATTTTTCAGCACAGATAATAAAAAGGAGCTTGGGAGCAAGCTCAACTAGTGCTGTTGCCTATCGTTGTGGTCTTTTGCTCACTGATGATCGAACCGGGGAAATTCACGATTACACAAGGAAAAAAGGTATTGATAGTTGGCAGGTTCTAGCTCCTGCTGATGCCCCAGCTTGGGTTCAAGATCCCGCAAAACTCTGGAACGAAATAGAGAAGCAAGAGACTAGGAAAGACGCTCAATTGTGTCGAGAGATCAATTTAGGGAAGGTCTGATCAAAGCGCTCTGATACTTGGATTTCAGCGTCAAGGCGCCAAGTCGACCTCGATATGATCGATTTTGCGCCGTTTCTGACGCTTTTCGACGGGTTT
>NZ_JBRREH010000166.1:0-1504 GCF_056760175.1 Stenotrophomonas sp. STEN021
CCGCCTTGGGGTGGGGGGTGGGTGGCCCCCGCGGGGTTTCTTAATCTCCTCCCCGGCGGGCCCCCCCCCGGGGGGGGGGGTGTTGTTCTTTCGCCCCCGCGGCCGCCCCCCGCGCGCCCCCCCCGCCTCATTGCGTCACTTGAACTCGGCAGCCCAGTAGGCTTCGATCTGGGTCACCAGCTCAGCCGGCAGCGGCACGTAGTGCAGTTCGTTGGCCTGGGCCTGGCCATTCTCGAAGGCCCACTTGAAGAATGCGCGGGTATCGGCGCTGCGCTTGGCATCCTTCGGTTGCTTGTGCATCAGCATGAAGTTGGTGGCGGTGATCGGCCATGCGTTGGCGCCCGGCGCATTGGTGATCACCAGGTTGAAGTCCTTGGCGTTGGCCCAGTCGGCGCTGGCTGCAGCGGCGGCGAAGGTCTCGGCGGTAGGCTGCACCCAGCTGCCGGCGGCGTTCTGCATCGAGGCATACGGCATGTTGTTCTGCAGCGCGTAAGCCAGCTCGACGTAACCGACCGAACCCTTGATCTGCTGCACGTAGGAGGCAACGCCTTCATTGCCCTTGCCACCGACGCCGTCCGGCCACTGCACCGAGGTGCCTTCGCCAACCTTGTCCTTCCACTCGCCGCTGACCTTGGACAGGTAGTTGGAGAAGTTGAAGGTGGTGCCCGAACCGTCGGAGCGGTGCACCAGGGTGATCTTGGTGTCCGGCAGGGTCACGCCAGGGTTGGCCTCGACGATAGCCTTGTCGTTCCAGGTCTTGATCTTGCCGAGGAAGATGTCCGCCAGCAGGGGGCCGCTCAGGCGCAGCTGGCCCGGCTGCAGGCCTTCCAGGTTGACCACCGGCACCACGCCGCCGATTGCCGACGGGAACTGGCCCAGGCCAGCCTGCGCCAGTTCTTCGGTGGAAAGCGGCTTGTCGGAGGAACCGAAGTCGACCGTGCCGGCCTTGATCTGGGCGATGCCGCCGCCTGAGCCGATCGACTGGTAGTTGATCTTGGCACCGGTAGCGGCGTTGTAGTCGGCCGACCACTTGGACACCAGCGGGAAGATGAACGATGCGCCGGCGCCGGAGATCTCGACGGCAACCTTGTCACCAGCGGCCGGTGCCGAGGCACCTGCGGCGTCTGGGCCGGAAGCGGCCTGGTTACCCTTGTCACCACAGGCCGACAGGCCCAGGGCGATGGCCAGCGAAAGGGCGGCAAGACCGGTCGTGTGCAGCTTCATGCGTCACTCCATAGCGGGAGAAATACCGGCAGCGCCGGCGGATGCGGCTATGAAATGATGTTTTTGTTACAGCCTGATTACATCGTGAAAAAAATCTGAAAAAGCTCACAGAATCAATGGCCATGAGGTGGGCAAATGCCGCCCTGAATGGCAGGGGTGTCGCCCGGAGGTGAGGCTTTCCAGCAATGCCCTGTAGTGGCGCGCCCAGAGGGGCGGGGGCCGGGACCGGAAAAACCCCACCCCCCCAGGCGGCGGGGCAAAAGCCGGTTTGGGCAATAGA
>NZ_JBRREH010000167.1:0-1224 GCF_056760175.1 Stenotrophomonas sp. STEN021
GGGTTCACCCCCGTTTTCACGGACACTTACGAGAAGGCCGATCAAGGCCATGAGGAGTGTTCATGTCGAAGCGAAGGAAGTTCAGCACCGAGTTCAAGCGCGGTGCGGTTGAGCAGGCCAGCCAGCCGGGCGTCAGCTGTGCCCAGGTGGCCCGGGAGCTGGGGATCCGGGATGCATTGCTGACCCGCTGGAAGCGGGAGGCCCAGAGCCGGGGCCAGGTGGCCTTCGGTGGCACCGGGACGCCCCGGGACGAGGAACTGGCGCGGCTCAAGCGCGAGCTGGCCCGGGTGAAGAAGGAGCGGGATTTTTTGCGAGAAGCGGCGACGTTCTTTGCCAAGGGATCATCCTGAGGTATCAGGTGATCGAACGTTGCCGCGATGAGTTTCCAGTGCGACTGATGTGTCGTTGCCTGCGGGTCTCGGCCAGCGGTTACTACGACTGGAGTAAGCGCTTGCCCAGTGCCCGGGAGCGCGACAACCAGCGCTTGCTCGGCCGGATCCGTGAGTTGCATGAGGACAGCCGGGGCACATTGGGCGCCGGCCGGATGCATGAAGACCTTGCCGAGGAAGGCGAGACGGCGAGCCTGAACCGGGTGGCGCGTCTGATGGCGACCGATGGCCTGCAGGGTTGGCCGCGACCGAAGCGGCGAGGCCAGCGCGGCAAGCCGGCGCTGACGCCGCCGGGTGTGCGCAACCTGCTGGAGCGGGACTTCACCGCGTTGGAGCCGGAGACCAGGTGGGTCACCGAGATCACCGAGCTCAAGACCCGGCAAGGCAAGCTGTATCTGTGCATCGTGCTGGACCTGTTTGACCAGCGGGTGGTGGGGTGGTCAATGCATCATCGTCAGGATCGTCAGATGGTGATCAGGGCCGTGCAGATGGCGGTCTGGCAGCGCCAAGGCAGCCATCCACTGATCCTGCACTCCGACCGTGGCAGCCAGTTCCGAAGCGGCGACTACCAGCGTTACCTGGCGGCCAACGGCTTGGTGTGCTCGATGAGCGCGGTGGGCCACTGCGGTGACAACGCCGCGTGCGAAGGCTTCTTCGGCCTGCTCAAGCGCGAGCGGGTCTACCGCATGACCTACCCAACGCTCGATGCCGCGAGGGCGGATGTGTTCGAATACATCGAGCGGTTCCACAACCCGAGGATGCGACGAAGGGTCGCCAGGCAAGACCAGAAGTTCTCAGCCCTTTTACAACCGTCCGTGATTTCGGGGTAGAACCC
>NZ_JBRREH010000168.1:0-1151 GCF_056760175.1 Stenotrophomonas sp. STEN021
GGATGCTCTGAACAATTCCTCGGCGACAATAGCGCAAGGTTCGACGGATGACGACGATGCAGCTGAGCTTCGGGGACGCGGAACACACGGGCAAGCGGAAGAAGACGCGACGCGAGATCTTCCTGGCGGAGATGGAGCAGGTGGTGCCGTGGAACGTATTGCTGGCGCTGATCGCACCGCACTACCCGAAGATGGGCCAGCGTGGCCGGCAACCGTACGCGCTGGCGACGATGCTGCGCATCCACTTTCTGCAGCAGTGGTACGCGCTGAGCGACCCGGGCATGGAAGAGGCGCTGTACGAGATGCCGGTGATGCGCCGCTTTGCCCGCCTGAGCGGGCTGGACAACATTCCGGACGAGACCACGATCCTCAACTTCCGCCGGCTGCTGGAGACGCATGATCTGGCGCCGCAGCTCCTGGAGCGCGTGAACGCGCACCTGGCGCGCAAGGGCCAGAGCTTGAAGGCCGGCACGATCGTCGATGCCACGATCATTGCGGCACCGAGCTCTACCAAGAACAGGGACGGCAAGCGCGACCCGGAGATGCACCAGACGAAGAAGGGCAACCAGTGGCACTTCGGGATGAAGGCGCACATTGGCGTGGACGAGGAATCGGGCCTGGTGCATCACGTGGAGTGCACAGCGGCGAACGTGAATGACGTGACGCAGGTGCACAAGCTGCTGCACGGCAAGGAAGATACGATCTGCGGCGACAGCGGCTACACCGGCGCGGACAAGCGCGAGGAGCTGCAAGACGTGGAGGCTGCGTTCTGGATCGCGGAGAAGCCCTCGAAGTTGCGAGCGCTGAAGAACAAGCGCGAGCGCAAGTACGCCGAGCGCTGGGAGCACTTCAAGGCCAGCCTGCGGGCGAAGGTGGAGCACCCGTTCCGGGTGGTGAAGCGCCAGTTCGGCTACACCAAGGTGCGCTACCGCGGCTTGGCGAAGAACACGGCGCAGGTGCTGACGCTGTTCGCGCTGTCGAATCTGTGGATGGCGCGGCGACGTCTGTTGCTGCCGACGGGGTAAATCCGTCTGTTGGACGGGGAAACCCGTCGAAAAGCGTCAGAAACGGCGCAAAATCGATCATATCGAGGTCGACTTGGCGCCTTGACGCTGAAATCCAAGTATCAGAGCGCTTTGATCAGACCTTCC
>NZ_JBRREH010000169.1:0-1119 GCF_056760175.1 Stenotrophomonas sp. STEN021
CGTCTTCTTCCGCTTGCCCGTGTGTTCCGCGTCCCCGAAGCTCAGCTGCATCGTCGTCATCCGTCGAACCTTGCGCTATTGTCGCCGAGGAATTGTTCAGAGCATCCTTAGGCGCCGTAAGTTGAATCGAAGCAACAAGCACGCCCTCTGGCGCTTCAAAAGAAAGTCGCTTTAAACCTTTGTTGTCGTAAACCAACTGTGAGCGGCCAATCTCCACGCCGCGTTGGTCGAGATAAACTGCAGAAGCACCCACATTCCCCGTGAAGTACACGAACGATACAAACGAGCTTTCCGACGGAAGCTCAAGATTGATTACAGCGCCACCAACTGTAGATAGGACCTTGCCGACTTCATCTGGCCGCATACCAACGCTGTTCTCAGTCCACCCCATATCGTTGACTGTGAAGAATCCGCTTACTTTCACTCCCGTCGATAGAACCACATCTTGAGTACCCAAGTCATGGTATCCATCAAGCAAACCATCAAAATTCTCAATCCCACCGATACCACCCAGTTCCACAACGCGGAACCCAAAGACGCCCGATGACGCACCGGCATTGCCCTGCGCATCCACCTCGGTGGCAACAAGGTTGTGCAGCCCCTTGCTCAACGCCTCCAGCGGCTGGTACGACCAGTTACCCGCCGCATCCACCTGCACACGCGCCAATTCGACACCATTGTCGGTCAGCATGAGAATGCTGTTCGGCTCGCCCTTGCCGCTGATCAACGGCATATCGTCGTCAGTCACTGCGCCACTCTTCAGTGGACCCGTTGCCATGCCAACGGCGTCGTAGATCGAGTCGATGCTGGGCGCAATCATCGGCAGCAGGCTCACGGTGAAATTGAACACCTCCGAGGGCGCACTAACAGTGCCCGCCTGATTCACTGCAACCACGGTGATCGCATGCGCACCGCTGATCAGCGCTACGTCCGGCGTAAAGCTCCAATTGCCCTCGGCATCAGCTCGCACGCGCCCAATTTCAGAACCAAAATCACGAATGATCACGGTACTGTTGGCCTCGGCCTTGCCACTGAAGGCTGGCTGGGTATCGTCGGTGCGACCACCACTTTGCACGGGCCCATGCACTTCACCCACATCGTCATAAACGCTGTCGATGG
>NZ_JBRREH010000170.1:0-1026 GCF_056760175.1 Stenotrophomonas sp. STEN021
TCTCCTAGGTATCCGGGCCTTAGATCTGCCCGAGCTGAGCCATTGAGGTGCCTTGGCTCGCCGACACCACAAGATGGTCGACGACCCTCACCTCCACCATCGCCAGTACTTCCTTCAATCGCCTGGTGATGGCTCGATCCGCTTCTGATGGCTCGCAATGCCCGCTCGGGTGGTTGTGAGCCAGTAGGACCGCTGCTGCGTTCAGGGCCAAGGCACGTTGGACGACAATCCGGGGATGGATCTCAGCACCATCTATCGAGCCTGAGAACAACCTTTCTACGGCGATCAGGCGGTTGCGGGCATCGAGGAACGCCACCTCGAAGTGCTCGCGGATCTCATGCCCTAGACGCAGGCGGAAGAACCTGCCGGCAACATCCGGATCTCCCAATAGGAGGCCACTGACCATTGCTCTTCTCTCTAGGATTTCCAATGCCTGGGAGAGGACGAAGCTGTCACGTTCGTTCAAGCCGCCAGGTAGCTCTTCCAGGCGCTGCTTCTGCAGCGAGACATTCATGCGGCTTCCCCTAGCAGTTCCCTCCAAGCCTTCTGCTTGAGCAATGCCCCTTGGCCGAACCAGGCCGCATCCAAGCGGTTCTCCGTACTCTGCGCCCGCCGATGATGGTCCACGAATTCGGTAATGCTGTTGAGCAAGCCAAACGCCGTGCCCTTGCTGGTCTTCAATCTAGCCCCCCTACCCTGTCCGTCATACAGCGCCCGCACCTTGGCTACAGCCTGCTCGTTCACGATGACTTTTCCATTCTGAGCCGCTGAATACGTGAGCAAATTTCGCAGCACGCCATCAACCGAATCAGGGTCCACTGGTGTCTCACAGAGGATGCGCATCCGCTCCACGAAGCCATGCCAGCCCTCAATAGCAATACCCAACTGGCTTTTGACCCTGTCAGCATCGAAGGCACTGCGGTGCGGGACCTTGATGGCTCCGGTTCGATCCCCAACAGCGATCTGCAGGGTGTTGTTACACACCACGCGAACTGAGGTGAACTGGGCGGTGGTAGCCAGCGTTCC
>NZ_JBRREH010000171.1:0-842 GCF_056760175.1 Stenotrophomonas sp. STEN021
AAGTGGTCATTCACGCCGCTGTATCCGCTGGCGGATGGCCGCCACGAGATCAGCATCATTCACCAGCATCCGAACGGCGACTCCGGTGAAGAGTCGTTGCCGTACGTGATCATCGTCGACAAAATCGCCGCTGAGCCGCCGGTCATTCTCGGCATGCTGGACGATGTGGGTCGCATCACCGGCCAGATCGGCGAGCAGACCATCACTGACGACAATCGCCCCACCATCAATGGCACCGCCGAGGCGCTGGCCACGGTCATCATCTACGACAAGGGCCAGGTGATTGGCCGGGTACCTGTGGATGCCGAGGGCAACTGGTCGTTCACGCCGGAGATTGCATTGGCCGATGGCCTGCACATCTTCACTTACGCCGCGGTGGACAAGGCGGGCAATGGCGGTGAGCGCAGCCCGGCGACCGAGTTCATCGTTGATACGCGCCCAGAGAAGATCAACATCTATTACGCCGAGGATGATGCTGGCAGCGTGACCGGCGAAGTCTTCAGTGGCGGCATCACCGACGACAGCATGCCGAACCTGTTCGGTACGGCAACGGCAGGCGGCATCGTCAAAATCTACGAAGGCAGCGTGCTGCTGGGTGAGGTCGTTGCCGACGTCGACGGCACCTGGCAGTTCACCCCGTCCACGCCGCTGAGTGAAGGTATTCATAGCTTGCATGCGACGGTGACCCTGGTCGCCAAGGGCGAGAGCGCACCGAGCAAGCTGTTCAAGCTGGAAGTGGACCTGACTGCGCCCAGTGAGCCAACCATCGAGCAGGTGCTGGATGATGCAGGCGACGTGCTTGGCGTGATCCAGAATGGCCAGAGCACTGACGATTCCACGCC
>NZ_JBRREH010000172.1:0-714 GCF_056760175.1 Stenotrophomonas sp. STEN021
TGACGGCCTCCCAAATCTTGAGCCGATCTAAGGTAGAAAAATCGGCGTATTTGGGGCTGTCCGAAATGCCTCGGCGAACTGCGCTGGCGCGGCATTTCCCAGAGACGAATGCGGACGGAAATGATTGTAATCGGTTCTCCAGTTTTCGATCTTCTGGCGGGCGTCGTCAAGGGACAGGAACCAGTGCACGTTCAGACATTCGTCGCGGAATGAACCATTGAAAGATTCGACGAACGCGTTATCGGTCGGCTTACCCGGGCGCGAAAAATCGATCGTAACGCCGTGATCGTAAGCCCATTTGTCCAGCACGATACTGATGAATTCAGGCCCGTTATCTGCCTGAACCCGGCGCGGTGAACCGCGTTCCTGCCGCAGGTGTTCCAGCGTTTCGACAACATCTTCGCCGCGCAGGCTCTGCCCCATGACAATGGCCAGGCATTCGCGGCTGAAGTTGTCGACCACGGTCAGCGAGCGGAAACGGCGTCCATCAAAGAGCGCATCGCTAACGAAATCCATGCTCCAGCTCTGGTTGGGTGCGGTGAGTATGGGTCGATCCAATCGGTCCGCAGCGGCCCTGCGCCGCCGCGGTCGCTTTGAGCGCAAATTCAACCCTGCCAGCTTGTACAGCCGATGCACGCGCTTGCGATTTATCGGCCAGCCTTCACGACGTAGCAGAATGTGGATGCGTTGGTAGCCGTAACGCACCCGCGTCTG
>NZ_JBRREH010000173.1:0-626 GCF_056760175.1 Stenotrophomonas sp. STEN021
AGCTGGGTTGAGTCAAGCTGACTTGGGGGCCGTCTTGGGCTTGGAAGATTCCAATAGCGCCGCACCACGTATCTCGCGCTACGAGTTGGGGTTACGAGATCCTGATCCCGAGACCGCTGAAGCATTGGCCAAGGCGCTCGGCGTTCCTGTTGCTTACTTCCACGCCACATCCGACGTCTTGGCAGAAGTCATCCTTCTGGTCGCACGTCTTCCAGCATCAAGACAACAAGCCGTTCTGAACTTGATCAAGGGCTACGCAGAAGGCAAGGCCCCTCCTACGGGCTAGGGGAAGAGTGGGAGATCCTGC
Organism: Stenotrophomonas sp. STEN021; assembly: GCF_056760175.1. Classification (NCBI taxonomy): domain Bacteria; kingdom Pseudomonadati; phylum Pseudomonadota; class Gammaproteobacteria; order Lysobacterales; family Lysobacteraceae; genus Stenotrophomonas; species Stenotrophomonas sp. STEN021. The sequence goes on from NZ_JBRREH010000173.1 coordinate 308, forward strand.
TCTTCGTGACTTTGAGCCTCCACCAAGTACCTCCCAGCTCGCAATCTAAGCCCGGTAGCGGCCTCTCTAGCCCGAGCCTTCATGCGCCAGTTTCCGTCGGCAGCTGAGCGCTCTACCTCCCGGGCCTGCCGGTCTAATTCAGCTGCTTTGGCACGAGCCATTGCCGCCCTGGTCGATGACCAGGACGCCTCCGTTTCCTTCATGCTGTTCTCCTAGGTATCCGGGCCTTAGATCTGCCCGAGCTGAGCCATTGAGGTGCCTTGGCTCGCCGACACCACAAGATGGTCGACGACCCTCACCTCCACCATCGCCAGTACTT
>NZ_JBRREH010000174.1:0-585 GCF_056760175.1 Stenotrophomonas sp. STEN021
GTCTTCTTCCGCTTGCCCGTGTGTTCCGCGTCCCCGAAGCTCAGCTGCATCGTCGTCATCCGTCGAACCTTGCGCTATTGTCGCCGAGGAATTGTTCAGAGCATCCCTAGATAGATGGGTACGGCGGGTAGAAGTTCTTTCGTTGCCTGCGGGCGTGCACATGCTTAGCTATCCCATTGAGACTTGGCTGGGATGGAAAGCCGACTGGGTGACTTTTAGTGCCAGTGCGGTGCATTCGTTCGATGAAATTTGAGCGTGTGCAGATTTTGTGTAAACGGGATTCGGGTAACAGCTGAGGGAGTCGCCCCTCAAACAGGATGGTAAATCGGTTCAGGGCTGCCTTCCAATCACGGATGGGTAAGGTCCATCGTTTACTGATGTTGCGCAACGCGAGGTAGAGCAGTTTGATGAGAGCTTCGTCGCTCGGAAACGCGCCGCGGTGCTTGGTTAGTTTTCGTAGCCCCATGTTCACCGACTCGATTGCGTTGGTTGTATAGATGACCTTACGGATCTCGGGTGGATAGTCGAAAAATGGGGTTAACCGTGTCCAGTTACGCCGCCAAGACTGGCCAATCGGCAGGTACT
>NZ_JBRREH010000175.1:0-536 GCF_056760175.1 Stenotrophomonas sp. STEN021
TCTTCTTCCGCTTGCCCGTGTGTTCCGCGTCCCCGAAGCTCAGCTGCATCGTCGTCATCCGTCGAACCTTGCGCTATTGTCGCCGAGGAATTGTTCAGAGCATCCCTAGAGACGCTGGAAGGTCGTGTCAATACAGTGTCTAAATTTGTCGCTGCTATGGATATTAATTATCCGGCTTATAAGCCTCGGCAATTTCATCAAGCATTGGTGAAAGTTGCAGAAGATCAAGCAAAGATGAAACGACACAAAGAAGCTCGTTCAAAATTAAAAACAACAAAGGCCGATGCAAGAGCAAAGGGGGAGTGAAGCACTCCCCCTTAAACCCCCTTCTACGAGTTGACTGCGAAGCATCAACTTGTGTAGGGTAGGGATTGTTCTACTCAATATTTTTTTACAATATAAGTTTTTCAGTAAAACAACATGGGGGGGGGGGGGGGGGGGGGGGGGGGGGGGGGGCGGCGGCGGCGGGGCGGGGCGGGCGGAGAGGAGCGGGGATGACTGGTATGAAGATGGAGAGTACAGGAGCAGCACAGCGA
>NZ_JBRREH010000176.1:0-480 GCF_056760175.1 Stenotrophomonas sp. STEN021
CTGTGCCTGACCATATGCACGATGCATAGTTGCACCGTGGTGTACGGAAACACTGCCTCGATAGCCTCAGGGAAGCCCTTCAGGCCGTCGACACAGGCGATGAAGATGTCTTGCACGCCACGATTACGTAGCTCCGTCACCACTTGCAACCAGAACTTCGCACCCTCGGTTTGGGCCAGCCACAGGCCCAGAACTTCCTTCTCACCGCTCATCGTTATACCGATGGCCAGGTAGACCGCCTTGACTCGAACTGCACTGTCTCGAACTTTGACGTGGATGCAGTCCAAGTACACGATCGGATAGACCGGATCGAGCGGGCGCGCCTGCCACGCCTTGACCTCATCCACCACTGCGTCTGTGACCGATGAAATTAAGCTCGGCGACACCTCGGCCCCGTACATCTCCTCCAGGTGTGCCTGGATCTCGCGCACGGTCATCCCTCGTGCGTACAGTGACAGGATCTTGTCGTCGAACCCACTC
>NZ_JBRREH010000177.1:0-448 GCF_056760175.1 Stenotrophomonas sp. STEN021
GGAAGTGGACCTGACTGCGCCCAGTGAGCCAACCATCGAGCAGGTGCTGGATGATGCAGGCGACGTGCTTGGCGTGATCCAGAATGGCCAGAGCACTGACGATTCCACGCCAACGCTGTCGGGCAAGGCGGAGAAGGGCAGCACGGTCAGCGTAATGGCCAATGGCGTCCTGCTGGGCAGCACCGTCGCCGATGCGGACGGGAAGTGGGTCTTCACCCCGGGCACGCCGCTGCTGGATGGCACGTATACATTCACCATCAGCGCCGCGGACGCAGCAGGCAACAGCACGGCGTCGAGCACGCAGTATGTGATCACCATTGACAGCTCGCGGCCGAGCGCACCGACCATCGACAGCGTTTATGACGATGTGGGTGAAGTGCATGGGCCCGTGCAAAGTGGTGGTCGCACCGACGATACCCAGCCAGCCTTCAGTGGCAAGGCCGAGGCC
>NZ_JBRREH010000178.1:0-434 GCF_056760175.1 Stenotrophomonas sp. STEN021
AAGTACTGGCGATGGTGGAGGTGAGGGTCGTCGACCATCTTGTGGTGTCGGCGAGCCAAGGCACCTCAATGGCTCAGCTCGGGCAGATCTAAGGCCCGGATACCTAGGAGAGCAGCATGAAGGAAACGGAGACGTCCTGGTCATCGACCAGGGCGGCAATGGCTCGCGCCAAAGCAGCTGATTTAGACCGGCAGGCCCGGGAGGTAGAGCGCTCAGCTGCCGATGGAAACTGGCGCATGAAGGCTCGGGCTAGAGAGGCGGCCAGCCGGCTTCGATTGCGAGCTGGGAGGTACCTGGTGGAGGCTCAAGGTCACGAAGAACATGATCTCCCACTCTTCCCCTAGCCCGCAGGAGGGGACTTGCCTTCTGCGTAGCCCTTGATCAAGTTCAGAACGGCTTGTTGTCTTGATGCTGGAAGACGCGCGACCAGAAGG
>NZ_JBRREH010000179.1:0-406 GCF_056760175.1 Stenotrophomonas sp. STEN021
CCCGATCCCATCCCGAACTCGGAAGTGAAACGTAGCCGCGCCGATGGTAGTGCAGCCTAAGCTGTGCGAGAGTAGGTCATCGTCAGGGTTTTATCTAAGAACCCCGCTGCTTACGCAGCGGGGTTCGTCTTTTTATGTAAGCCAGGTGTTTTTGAGCCTGGGTTAGCTCAACAACTTCACGAAGAACCTCAAGTTCATCAAATAAGGTGTTGACGGAAACAAAAAGCCTGCCATAATAGGCGGCTCGCTTCGACGAAAAGCCTTCGGGCTCAACCTTGAAGCCGCCGAGTCAACTGCCTCTCAAAAAGGTGTTGACGAAGCAGAAAAGCCACCATATAATGGGCGGCTCGCTACGACGGAAACGTCGCAGCCTACGAAGAAGGCGCTGAGGCCCGATTCGAAGTTC
>NZ_JBRREH010000180.1:0-404 GCF_056760175.1 Stenotrophomonas sp. STEN021
GACGATGACCTACTCTCGCACAGCTTAGGCTGCACTACCATCGGCGCGGCTACGTTTCACTTCCGAGTTCGGGATGGGATCGGGTGGTTCCATAGCGCTAATTTCATCAGGAAGACGGTTTGAGCAGCGCCTTGCGCCGGCTCCAATGCGTTTCCTTGCGGAACTAAGCCAGGCTGTAAAGCACCTGGCTTACATAAAAAGACAAACCCCGCTGCGTGAGCAGCGGGGTTCTAGGTAAAAACCCTGACGATGACCTACTCTCGCACAGCTTAGGCTGCACTACCATCGGCGCAGCTACGTTTCACTTCCGAGTTCGGGATGGGATCGGGTGGTTCCATAGCGCTAATTTCATCAGGGAGACGGTTGGAGCGTCGCCATCCAAAGTACGGATTTAGGCGCCTGCC
>NZ_JBRREH010000181.1:0-345 GCF_056760175.1 Stenotrophomonas sp. STEN021
AACCCAACGCGAACCGATCATGCCACAGCTCGCGGAGTGGAGCTTGCCCGGGAAACCTTGCCGAGCGTTGCCGCCGAAGTGCGATGAAATGATTGCGGACGAGCAGTGAAGGGTAAGGCGAGGTGGTGAACTTGCCGATGCCAGGAACAGTTGGAACTGTTACCCGGAGCCGACCGGTGACTTGCCGATGTTGCTGCCGAAAGAAGAATGGCCAGCCAACCCAACGCACCGCCGCCTAACTCTGGAATTAAGCCGACCCGCGCAGCGGGTTCGGCTTGAATGAACTGTTAGGGCGCGGTTGCTGCATTGCGCCCAAGCATGTACTTGATGGCATGTGCTTGGCTA
>NZ_JBRREH010000182.1:0-281 GCF_056760175.1 Stenotrophomonas sp. STEN021
TACATCTCCTCCAGGTGTGCCTGGATCTCGCGCACGGTCATCCCTCGTGCGTACAGTGACAGGATCTTGTCGTCGAACCCACTCCAACGGGTCTGGTGCTTCGGAATTAGCTTGGGCTCGAAGGTGCCTTGGCGATCGCGTGGCACCTCGATAGGCAGCTCACCAAACTCACCCTTGAGCGTCTTGCGACTGCGGCCGTTGCGGGTGTTGCCAGCACCGTTGGCCACCGGCTCGTGCTTCTCATGCCCCAAGTGCTCGGTCATCTCTGCATCGAGCGCCTT
>NZ_JBRREH010000183.1:0-265 GCF_056760175.1 Stenotrophomonas sp. STEN021
GTCTTCTTCCGCTTGCCCGTGTGTTCCGCGTCCCCGAAGCTCAGCTGCATCGTCGTCATCCGTCGAACCTTGCGCTATTGTCGCCGAGGAATTGTTCAGAGCATCCTTAGCTATTCCCAAGGAACTCACAGATCAGGACAAGAAAAAACTTGTTCTAGGGAAGGTCTGATCAAAGCGCTCTGATACTTGGATTTCAGCGTCAAGGCGCCAAGTCGACCTCGATATGATCGATTTTGCGCCGTTTCTGACGCTTTTCGACGGGTTT
>NZ_JBRREH010000184.1:0-237 GCF_056760175.1 Stenotrophomonas sp. STEN021
TGGTGCTGCTACCCGGAGCCGACCGGTGACTTGCCGATGTTGCGGCCGAAAGAAGAGGGGCCAGCCAACCCGACCCACTGCCGCCTAACTCTGGAATTAAGCCGACCCGCGCAGCGGGTTCGGCTAGAATGAACCGTTAGGCGGCTGTAGCCAATTGCATAACCCATGGCCAACGCTGCCCTGCTTGTGCAACCCAACGCGAACCGATCATGCCACAGCTCGCGGAGTGGAGCTTGC
>NZ_JBRREH010000185.1:0-227 GCF_056760175.1 Stenotrophomonas sp. STEN021
GAGGGTTGGGGAGGGGTGCTGTTCGCGGTTGATCTGCGGCTGATGCATTGCCAGCTTCGCGGCTTACGCCGCTCCTACAGCGTTGCTTGCAAGGCCTCTGCCGAGCATGGCTCGGCACTACGCCCCCTCCCTTTGCCGCAGGCAAGGGGAGGGTTGGGGAGGGGTGCTGTTCGCGGTTGATCTGCGGCTGATGCATTGCCAGCTTCGCGGCTTACGCCGCTCCTACA
>NZ_JBRREH010000186.1:0-221 GCF_056760175.1 Stenotrophomonas sp. STEN021
GGGGGGGGGGGGGGGGGGGGGGGGGGGGGGGGGGGGGGGGGGGGGGGGGGGGGGGGGGGGGGGGGGGGGGGGGGGGGGGGGGGGGGGGGGGGGGGGGGGGGGGGGGGGGGGTGGGGGGGGGGGGGGGGGGGGGGGGGGGGGGGGGGGGGGGGGGGGGGGGGGGGGGGGGGGGGGGGGGGGGGGGGGGGGGGGGGGGGGGGGGGGGGGGGGGGGGGGGGGGG
>NZ_JBRREH010000187.1:0-219 GCF_056760175.1 Stenotrophomonas sp. STEN021
GGTCAAGCGCTGTTACTCGATGATTACGGCCCCTATGTGCATCCTGGCCAAGAGCATCTATGGGTGAAAATTCCTTTGTTTGGATCTCCCTATCCAGCAGAAGACGACGGCATGAAGGTCGCGTAACAGCAGCTGTTTAAACGAATCGAGACACTGCAAGCTGCCAAAGATCGCTGATCTGAGCCTGCCTAGGTTGGCCTATTCACTTCCGAAAAGTGT
>NZ_JBRREH010000188.1:0-218 GCF_056760175.1 Stenotrophomonas sp. STEN021
GACCTGCGCGGTGCCGACCTGCGCGATGCCGTCCTGCGCGGTGCCGACCTGCGCGATGCCGTCCTGCGCGGTGCCGACCTGCGCGATGCCGTCCTGCGCGGTGCCGACCTGAGCGATGCCGACCTGCGCGATGCCGACCTGCGCGGTGCCGACCTGCGCGATGCCGTCCTGCGCGGTGCCGACCTGCGCGATGCCGTCCTGCGCGGTGCCGACCTGCG
>NZ_JBRREH010000189.1:0-211 GCF_056760175.1 Stenotrophomonas sp. STEN021
ATGTTCCACGCGCCATTGAGGCTTGAACAAGGCGACACCGTACTGCGCGAAAACCGCTACGCCTACACGGATTTCGCCCTGGCCTTGTAGGAGCGGCGTGAGCCGCGAAGCTGGCAGACTCTGATTTGCAGGAGGTATTGCGACTGCATGAAGTGCTGTTGTTTTGGCCGCGAAGCTGCCGAACATGCAGGTGGGGGCGACGCTGCAATTG
>NZ_JBRREH010000190.1:0-211 GCF_056760175.1 Stenotrophomonas sp. STEN021
TGCTTCAGTCCACGAGAAATCAATCATCGCGCGAGCTTTGCGCGAAACGCCAGGCAACGGCTTGCAGGATGCGGAGGTAGCCGTAGCGGATCTATCCCTTGCTTCGCGGCTTACGCCGCTCCTACAGACAGGTGCGGGTGTGCGAAGCTCTGTGCTTCTTGGCACAGGGAGTGAAGGATGGATTTCGACAGCTTGGACCGTCAGCTGCGTG
>NZ_JBRREH010000191.1:0-210 GCF_056760175.1 Stenotrophomonas sp. STEN021
CAGCGACGTAGCCGACGGATAAGACCCCGAATGGGGCGACGTGCAGGACGCACGTCGTTTTTCGACGATACAAGGATGTATCGTCGAAAAATCCCGGCGGCGGAGTGGACCTGTAGCGCGCAGCGCGGAAGGCGCGTAGGCAGGGTGTGCTTGACCAGCCATTCGGCTGTTGAAAAGCGCTTCTTTGGGCCACCGTTCTTTGCACAAGCA